>NZ_CP028374.1:300000-479855 GCF_003391335.1 Candidatus Purcelliella pentastirinorum
GTAGTTTTGGATTTTATTAATTTTTTAGATTATTTGTTAATTCTTGTATTTATGGATAAGTATAAGGTATAAAAATTAATGGTTATTTTATAGGATATAAAATATTGTTATCATTTATGAATTAATAAGATGTATTTGTATGATTGAATCCTTTTCTGAACTTTTTGAAAAATCATTTAAGCAAATAAATATTCGTCCTGGTTCTATTATACAGGGAATTGTTATTTCTATAGAAAAAGATATTGTATTAGTTGATGCTGGATTGAAATCAGAATCTGCTATACCATTAGAACAATTTAAAAATTCTTCTGGTGATGTTAAAATAGAAATAGGAGAAAAAATTGATGTTGTATTGGATGCAATAGAAGATGGTTTTGGAGAAACTATATTATCTAGGGAAAAAGCTAAACGTCATGAAATTTGGTTAATGCTTGAAAAAATTTATAATAATTCTGAAATAGTTACTGGAATAATAAGTGGTAGAGTTAAAGGTGGTTTTACTGTTGAATTAGAAAATATACGTGCATTTTTACCTGGTTCTTTGGTAGATATTCGTCCTATAAGGGATACTACTTATTTAGAAGGTAAAACATTAGAATTTAAAGTAATTAAATTAGATAAGAAACGTAATAATGTAGTTGTTTCAAGAAAGGCTGTTATTGAATCTTTTAATATTATTGAAAGAAATAATTTATTAGAAAGTCTTTATGAAGGTATGGATATTAAAGGTATTGTAAAGAATTTGACTGATTATGGTGCTTTTATTGATTTAGGAGGTGTTGATGGTCTATTACATATTACTGATATGTCTTGGAGAAGAGTTAAACATCCAAGTGAAATAGTTAATATTGGTGATGAATTTATAGTAAAAATATTAAAATTTGATCGTAGTACTTCTAGAGTATCTTTAGGATTAAAACAATTAAGTCAGGATCCATGGATTTCTATATCTGAATTATATCCTGAGAAAACTAGATTGTATGGTAAAGTTACCAATATTACCGATTATGGATGTTTTGTTGAAATTAGAGAAGGTGTTGAAGGTTTAGTACATGTTTCTGAAATGGATTGGACAAATAGGAATTTTCATCCATCTAAACTTGTAAATGTTGGTGATGTTTTAGAAGTTATGGTTTTAAATATAGATCTTAAAAAAAGACGTATATCACTGGGATTAAAACAATGTAAAAATAATCCATGGGAGGCTTTTGCAAAAAAGTATAAAAAAGGTGAGGTAGTTAAAGGTAAAATAAAATCCATTACTGATTTTGGTATTTTTATAGGTTTAGAAAATAATATAGATGGTTTAATTCATTTATCTGATATATCATGGGATACATCAGGAAAGGATGATATTTTAAAATATAAAAAAGGAGAAGAAATTTCTTCAGTTTTATTACAAATAGATATTGAACGTGAACGTATTTCTTTAGGTATTAAACAATTTAAAGAAGACCCTATACATAATTATTTACTTATTAATAAAATAGGTTCTGTAGTACATGGAATTATTTTTTCTAAAAATAATAAAAATGTAATAGTCAATTTATCTCAGGGTGTTAATGGTTTATTGAATAATATTGATCTTTCAAATATAAATATTAATTTATTTGATACATTAAAGATTAATGATGTAATAAAAGTTAAAATTATTAGTTTTGATAAAAAATATCGTTTGATTAATTTATTTATTTTTATTGATGATAAAAAAGATATAGATGGTATTCATAATAAAAAACATGCTGGATCTTCTAATTTTTCAAATGTTATGACTGAAGCTTTTAAAGCTGCAAAAAATGATTAATAGTATTTTTATATTATTTAATTTTTTATTTTTTTATTTAATAATTAAAAATTAATTTAATTATTAAATTGGAATATATTTATTAATTTATTTTAATATGAATTATATGAGATATTCAATATTAACAACTACTGTTTTTTCTACAAATTGTGTTTTAATATGGTGTAGTAAAACTTTAGAAGCTGCTTTATTGGACCCTGGTGCTGAACTAGAAAAGATAAAAAATTTAATTAATAAATGTATGGTTAATATTACTAAGATATTTTTAACTCATGGTCATATAGATCATGTAGGTGTAGCAAAGCTTGCCTCTTCTTATTATTCTATACCTATATATGGTCCTAATATTAGTGATAAATTTTTATTTAATATGTTATCATTACAAAGTAAAATATTTAATTTTAATTTTTGTTCCTCTTTTTTGCCTAATTATTGGTTAAAAGATGGTGATATTATAAATTTAGGTAATATCTCTTTTGATGTATTACATTGTCCAGGACATACTCCAGGTCATATTGTTTTTTTTAATAAAATTAATAAATATTTATTTTCTGGTGATGTTATATTTAAAAATTCGATTGGACGTAGTGATTTTCCTGGAAGTAATTATCATAAATTAATATTTTCAATTAAAAATAAATTATTTTTATTGGGGGATGATGTTGTTTTTATTCCTGGTCATGGTAATTCTTCAACATTAGGTGAAGAAAAACTTAATAATCCTTATTTGAAATAAGTTTTTTTCTTTTTTTTATCTATTTTTGATTTTTAATTATTTTATATGAAATAGATTATTTCGTGTATAAAAAATCAATATGTATGATGTTTTCTTTATATGGGTGTTGTTGTATAGATTGTATACGAACTGTTTCTTCAATATCATTTATTTTTATAATTAATTGTTTTTTGTATATATTATTTTTATTTTTAATATTTTTTATTATATTTTCTTTGATATTAATATTTATATTTTTTTTATTTTTTCCATAAATAACAGCAGGTATTTTTTTTTTATTTCTTAGTTGTTTATTTTTGTTTTTATTTATTTTTTTTCTTATTTTAGCTTTTATAATTAACATAATGAAATTTTTAAAATTTATTAATTTTATTATTATTTATGGTTTATTATATTTTTATATAATAAAATTTTTTTGTAATTTATTAATTTTATGAGATATTTATATGTCTTTTCATATCTGGATATTAATTTAATAGATTATAAACTAATTGAAATTATATCATATTTTAATTTTATAATAAAATAATTATAGATTTTTGTTTATTTATAGATATATTTTTTTTATTATTTCATTTATTGAAATATATTTTATATATTTTATTATAAAATAGTATATTTTTTGTTATAATTTATATATGCATGAGGATGAGTTAATTGATAAATTGAAATCATTAGCTGGATTTACAATTAAAGAAATATTATTTAATAAAAATATATCCTTAGTAACTTCTTTAAAATTTGATAAAGGTTTAGTTGGTAAATTAATAGAATGTTTTTTAGGATTAATTAATAATAATTATGCTAAACAAGATTTTTTTGATATTGGTTTAGAATTAAAAACTATACCAGTAAATAATTTGGGTTTTCCTGTTGAAGATACTTTTGTTTGTTCTGCTAAATTAATTGGTAATTTTGATTATTCTTGGAAATCTAGTTATGTTAAGAATAAAATTTCTCGTGTATTGTGGATTCCCGTGGAAAATTGTAGAAGAATGTCTATTTTAGATAAGCGTATTGGTTTACCAATTATTTGGAGTCCTAATTGTGTTGAAAAAAAATTGCTTAAAATAGATTGGGAAGAAATTATGAATTTTATTATTTTAGGTGAAATAGAAAAATTAGATTCAATTTATGGGAATATCTTATATATTAAATCTAAAGCTAAGAATTCAAATTGTTTAACAAATGCTATTGGTAATGATGGTAAAATTATTATGGTTAATCCTAAAAGTTTTTATTTAAGAAAATCTTTTACAAAACAAATTTTATTTCGTAATTTTAATTATAAAATTTAAATATTTATTTGTAAAATAATTAATTTAAAGGTAATTCATAGGATGGTTTATTGGATTTTTGATTCTAATGCTTTAACAGATTTAGGAACATTAACTATTTTGGAAATTATTCTTAGTTTTGATAATATAATATTTTTATCTTTGTTGATTTCTAAGTTACCTAAAAATCAGCAAGGTAGTGCTAGATTATTAGGATTGATAGGTGGTTTATTTTTACGTATATTATTTTTAATTTCTATTATATGGATTATTAATTTTACAAATTCAATATTTTTTTTAATTAATCATCATTTTTCTATTTATGATTTATTTTTATTTTTTGGTGGATTTTTTTTATTATGGAAATCTTTAATGGAAATCTATGAATTTATCAATAGTAAAAATTTAAAGAATAAAATATGTTTTCCTTCTTTTGGTAATACTGTTTTACAAATTCTATTTTTAGATATTATTTTTAGTTTAGATTCTGTAATTGTAGCTATTGGTATTTCTAACTATTTATCTATTATAATAATATCTATTATTTTTTCAGTTTTTATTATTTTTATTTTTGTAGATACTATTAGTAAATTTATTAATTCTAATTCTTCTATTAAAATGTTATCTTTAGTTTTTGTTTTATTTATAAGTATTTCTTTAATATTAGAAAGTTTTTGTTTTTATATATCTAAGAAATATATTTATTTTTCTATGTTTTTTTCTATTATTGTTGAAATATTAAATATATTAAGATATAAGAGATCTATTAATAAAATTAATAATTAGTTTTATTTTTATTTATTAGATTGCTATCTTTGCATATATTGCTGGGTATGGATTATAATTTTTTATTTTGAAATCTTTATATTTATATTCAAATATCGAAAATGGTTTTCTTATTATTTCTAATTTTGGTAATTTTTTGGGATTTCTTTGTATTTGTAATTTTATTTGATTAATATGATTTAGATATATATGTGTATCACCTCCTATCCATATTAATTTATCAACTATTAAATCAGTCTGTTGTGCAAACATATGTATTAATAAAGCATAGCTTGCAATATTAAAAGGTAATCCTAGAAATACATCACATGATCTTTGATACAATTGGCAAGATAATTTTTTTTTATTTACGTATAATTGAAATAAAATATGACAAGGTTGCAAAGACATTTCTTTAAGTTCACCTACATTCCATGTTGATACTATTAGTCTTCTTGAATCTTTATTTGTTTTTAATTCTTTTATTATATTTTTTATTTGATCAATTTGTTCTCCATTATTGTTTATCCATTTTCTCCATTGCTTGCCGTATATAGGTCCAAGATTACCGTTTTTATCTGCCCAATTATCCCATATATGTATATTTTTTTTATTTAGTTTTTTAACATTTGTATTTCCAGTTAGAAACCATAATAATTCGTATATCACAGAACGAAAATTGCATTTTTTAGTAGTTATTAAAGGAAATCCTTTTTGTAGATTAAATATCATTTTATATCCAAAAATTGAGATTGTACCTACACCGGTACGATCATATTTTAATGATCCTTTATTTAGTATCTTTTTTATTAATTTTAAGTATTGTTCCATTTTTTTTTATTTATTATATTTATACAATATAATTATACCAGATAATAACATAGGTATTGATAATATTTGTCCTAGAGTAAAAGTATTATAGAAAAACCCAATTTGTATATCAGGTTGTCTAAATATTTCAACAATTATTCTAATAAGGCTGTAATTAATTAAAAATATTGCTGATATATTATTATTATTCTTTTTTTTAATACTATTTAATATAATAAATAGTATTATTCCTTCTAATATAAATTCATATATTTGTGATGGATGCCTAGGTAATGCTCCATAAGTATTAAATATTGTTTTCCATTTTGGATATGTTTCAATAAATAATTTATCTTCATCATAAGAATTTGGAAATATAACTGCCCATGGTATGTTATATGTTACTCTACCCCATAGTTCTCCGTTAATAAAATTACCGATTCTTCCTGCGCCTAATCCTATAGGAATTAAAGGTACTATTAAATTTGTTATAGAAAAAAAATTATAATTATTTTTTTTACTAAAATATAAAATATAAATTATTGCTCCTATCATTCCTCCATGAAATGACATTCCTCCTCTCCATATTTCAAATAAAATTAATGGATTTTTAAAAAATATTTTTGCATTATAAATAAATTCATATCCTAATCTTCCTCCAATAATTGTATTTATGAAACCGTAGTATAATAAATTTTCTAAGTTTTTTTTGTTTATTTTATGATAAAATAATATTTTATTATTTTTATTTATAATAATGTGATAGATAAATAAAAAACTTATGTAATACATTAAACCATACCAATATATTTTTATTGGTCCAAGATGTAGTATTATTGGGTTTATATTATCTGTATAAAAATATTTTTGATTCATTTTTTTTTTTTATATTGTTAATATTATATAATTATATATTTTTTTTTAGGTTACTTACTATTAAATATTTATAGATTAATTATTTTTTATTCTATTTAATAAAAATAAAATAATATTTTTTATTTATTAAAATTATATTTTTGGGTTTTAATTATCAATTATTATTTATTGATTTATTTTTTTTTATTTTTTAATTGATTTTTTTTATTTTATATATATGTTTGATTTATATATAAAATTATAATTAAATATATTAAATGTTTATGAGTTGGATTAGAAATATTCTTAAGAAAAAAAATTTAGTTTTATCAAATAAATCTAGTATACCTGAAGGTGTATGGACAAAATGTGCTAATTGTGAACATGTTTTATATGTTGCTGAATTACAAAGTAATTTAAGAGTATGTCCATATTGTGATTATCATATGAAAATAAGAGCAAGAGAGAGATTAAAAAATTTTTTGGATAATGATAGTTTTATTGAAATTGGTGATCATTTTTCTCCTAAGGATATATTACGTTTTCGTGATAGTAAAAGATATAGAGATCGTTTAATAGAAGCCAAAAAAAGTACTGGTGAAAAAGATGCTTTAATATCTGTTAAAGGTGTGCTTTGTGGTATTCCTGTTATATCTGTTGCTGGTGAATTTTCTTTTATGGGTGGTTCAATGGGATGTGTTGTTGGTAATCGTTTTCTTTATGCTGTACAGTATGCTATAAAATTATCTTGTCCCTTAATTTCTTTTTCTTCTAGCGGTGGAGCTAGAATGCAGGAAGCATTATTTTCTTTAATGCAAATGGCAAAGATTAGTGCTGTTTTAGGAAAGATGAAGAAAAGTAAACTTCCATATATTTCTGTTCTTACTGATCCTACTATGGGTGGGGTGTCTGCTAGTTTTGCTATGCTGGGTGATATTATTGTTGCGGAACCTAAAGCTTTAATTGGTTTTGCTGGGCCTAGGGTTATTGAGCAAACTTTAGGTAGTAAATTACCCAAGGGTTTTCAGCGTAGTGAATTTTTGATAGATAAGGGTGCCATAGATATGATTATTCGTCGTCAAGATATGAGATGTAAATTATCTAATTTATTAGCTAAAATTATGCATTTACCTAAGCCTATAAATTTATAGAGTAATTTCTTTATTTGTTTTAATTAAGTATTTTTTATATTTATATTTATTATATAAATTTAATTTTATTATTTATTAAGATAAGGATAATGATTTATGAATTTAATTGATTATTTTATATTTGTTATAATTTTATTATCTGCTTTTTTTAGTTTAATGAAAGGTTTTACAAATGAAATATTATCAATTTTTACTTATATTTTAGCTTTTTTTATTGTAAAGATGTATTATAAATTTATTGGTTCTTTGTTTATTGGTATAAAAGAAGAATTTTTTAGAAATATTATTTCAATTTTATTAATTTCAATTTTTATATTTATTTGTGGTTCTTTATTCAATTATTTTATATATTTTATTATAAAAAAAATTCATTTAGTAAAAATTGATAAAAAATTAGGTCTTATTTTTGGTATAATAAAGGGTATTTTAATTGTTACTGTAGGTATATATTTTATTAATACGTTTACTGAATTATTTAAATATTCATTATGGAAAAATTCTAAAATTATTCCTTTTTTTAAATGTATTATAAAATGGTTTTCTAATTATTTACATTATATTTCTTTTTTTAAAAAAATTATATTTGGTTATTTTATTTATGATATGTTATTTCTTGTGTTTTTTTTATAGATTTTTTAAATTTGATAATTTGTTTACAAGTTAGTTTATATTGTTAAATAAAAAGTGTATTTGCAGTATTAAGTATAATTATTGATATATTATTTAAATATAATTTATTTAATTTATGTGTAGATTTTTTTAAAATTATATTATTTTTTTTCTATATATATTTGTACTGTAATTTTAATTAATTCATGTTTTATATTTGTATTTTTTATACTTTTTGGTTTTAATTAAAGTATTCTTTTTATAAAAATATTATTTGTTTTTATTTTTTTATTTAAAAGTAATGAATTATGTAAAATATTTATCATTTTTTAATATTTTTTTTTAGATTAATTTTAAATAATTATAATGTTTTTAATTTGATTACAGACTATTTTTTTTTTTTTTTAGTAAAACATGGTGATATTGATGTTAAAATTAATTATTATAGAATTTTATAAATAAATTTTATTAGCTATAATTCTATCATAGATCATTCTACTATAATGGTGTTATTAGGTATACATAGAGATAATGTTATATATTATTTTTTCTATTTCATTTATATTTTTTAATTTTATATTTTTATCATGATTTGGTAAATCTATTAGATATAGTTTAAAATATTTTTTTAATTTTGATATTATTTTTTCATATTTTATAATTTGTTTTTCAATTATGTATTAATATTAAATTGGTATTATTTTTTTCAATTGTTTTAAAGTACAATGTTTCCATTTTTTTAAAATTATATTTTAATTATTAATATTAAGATATATTTTATAAAAATATTTATATTTGTATTTTATATCAAATATCATGATGATATGATGTTTTTACTGATGTTTATTTTAAATTTATATGGGTTTTATATGATTGATATTACTGGTTCCGCATTAAATCATTTTATAGAATTATTATCTATGCAAACGAAATATAATTATATTAGAATATTTATTTCTAATATAAACACTTTAGATGCTGAATGTTCTATTATTTTTTGTGATGCTAAGGGTTTAAAGAAAGATGATATTTTATTTACTTTTTCTAAATTATTGGTATATATTGATTATGCAAGCATACCTTATTTAAAAGATGCAAAAATAGATTTAGAAGTAAATGATATTGATTCTAAATTAATTATATATGCTCCATTTATTAAAGGTTTATTTGATGATTTATCATTAAAAGATAAGGTTAAATATTTTTTGATAAATAAAATAGTACCTCAACTTATTTTACATGGTGGTAATATAAAATTAGTTAGAATTACTAAGGATAAATATGTAGTTGTTAAATTTACTGGTGGTTGTAATGGTTGTTCTATGGTTAATTATACGTTAAAGGATAATATTGAATCAAAATTGTTAAAATATGTTCCTGAATTACGTGGTGTTTTGGACATTACAGATCATATAAGACATAAACGTTCTTTTTATTAATAATTAGAATTGATTATATTTTTTTATATAAAAAAAATAATTAATTTGTTATTATAAATTTTGATAGAATTTATTAAACTAAATAAAAATCTTTATTTTATGTATATTAAGGTATTTTGTGAAAACAAAAGATTTGATAGTTGTTGGTGGTGGAATAAATGGTGCTGGAATTGCTGCTGATGCTGCAGGTAGAGGGTTATCTGTTTTATTATTAGAAAAATTTGATTTAGCTTATGCTACTTCATCTGCCAGTTCTAAATTAATTCATGGTGGATTGAGATACCTTGAATATTATGAGTTTAGACTTGTTAGAGAAGCATTGGCTGAAAGGGAAGTTTTGTTAAAAATGGCTCCTCATATTATTTTTCCAATAAAATTTTTTTTACCTTATTTACCTAATTTTCGTTCTGCTTGGTTGATTCGTTTGGGTTTATTTATATACGATAGGTTAAGTAAGAGAAATAATTTACCTTCTAGTTCAAGTTTACGGTGTGATCCTAAATTAGGATTTATTTCTAAAATATATCGTGGTTTTGAGTATTTTGATTGTTGGGTTGATGATTCACGTTTAGTTGTTTTAAATGCTTTGGAGGTATTGAAACATGGTGGTGAAGTTTTAACAGGAGTTGAGGTAATAAAAGCTCGTCGTATATCAGGAATTTGGAAGGTTAAAGTTAAAGATAGTAATACAGGTGAAATTAATCATTATTATTGCAAAGGATTAGTCAATGCTACTGGCCCTTGGGTAAAGCAATGTTTTAATGATGTATTAAATTTAAAATCTCCTTATAATGTTCGTTTGATTAAGGGTAGTCATATAGTTATACCAATATTATCTAATCAAAAGCAAGCTTATATTTTACAAAATGATGACAATAGAATTGTATTTGTTATTCCTTGGTTAAATAAATTTTCTATAATTGGTACTACTGATGTAGAATATAAAGATGATCCTATTGGTGTAACTATTAATGATGATGAGATAAATTATTTATTAAATGTATATAATAAATATTTTTGTAAAACTTTAAAAAAAACTGATATAGTTTGGACTTATTCAGGGGTTAGACCATTATGGGGTAATAAAACATCTTCTCCTCAGTCTGTTACTCGTGATTATTTAATTGATGTACAGGATGATAATGGAACTGCTCCGTTATTATCTATTTTTGGTGGTAAATTGACTACATATCGTAAATTAGCAGAATTTTCTTTAAATAAATTATCTAAATATTATATAAATATGAAGCCATCTTGGACTAAAAATTGTATACTTTCTGGTGGTGATATAGGGGATTCAATCGAAGATTATTCTAATAAATTATGTATTATGTATCCATTTTTAACAAAAGATATTTCTTATCATTATTCTAGAACATATGGTACTTCTAGTAATGATATTTTAAAAGGTGTTAATAGTTTAGATGATTTAGGAGAACATTTTGGTAATGTTTTATATCAAGTTGAGTTAGATTACTTAATTAAATATGAATGGGCAAAAAAATTAGATGATGTAATTTGGAGACGTACAAAATTAGGTATATTTCTTAATGAAAAAGAAAAATTACTTATATCAAAATATTTAAGTAAATCTTTAAATGTTAAGTAAATATTTTTAATGGTTTTATTGAATATTTTATTTAATTTTTAGTAATTATTATTTTTTGATTTAAAATTTTTACATGTATTTTAAGGATTTAATGTTTTTTTTATTAAGATATTATTTATAAGATTTTTTTAATTTTAAGTTTTTTATTTTATTAAGTTTAATTTGATTAGTTATTTTTTTTAAATTATATATAATATTCTTTTTTTATATTTTATCCATTTAATTTTAACTAAATATATTATTTATATAATAGAAATTGTATTAAGTATTATTTTTTTTAAAAATTGTTTTTTACTAATATTGAAAGTATAATTTATATGATAGCAAAGATTATTAATTGTAAATTTATAGCTGATGATATTTTATCAAAGGTTATAAAAAAATTATCTTTTTATCAGGAAAATAAAATACGTTCTCCTCGTCTTGATGTAATTTTAGTTGGCGATGATATAGCTTCTAATTTATATGTAAAGAATAAATATTTGGTTTGTAAAGATATTGGTATTATTTGTAATATTCATAAATTTTCTAATTTTGTTAGTGAAAAAGAGTTATTATTTTTAATAGATAAGTTAAATAATAATATTAATGTAGATGGAATATTAATTCAATTACCTCTTCCTAAAATTATTAATACTGTTAAAATTTTAGAAAATATATCTATTTTTAAAGATGTTGATGGATTGAATCCTTATAATATTGGTTGTTTATATTTTAATAAATCAAAATTACGACCTTGTGCATCTAGTGGTGTTATTAGTATCATTAAATATTTAAATATTAATACATACGGTTTAAATGTTGTTATTGTAGGAGCTTCTGATATTGTTGGCAAACCTATAGGTATAGAATTATTATTAATTGGTTGTACTGTTACTATTACGAATCGTTATACCAATAATTTGCGTTTTTATTTAAAGAATGCAGATTTATTGATTGTTGCTATAGGAAAATCTTGTTTTATTCATGGTAGTTGGATTAAATCAGGAGCAATTGTTATTGATGTAGGTATTAATTTATTAGATAATGGTAAGATAGTAGGTGATGTTGATTTTATCTCTGCTTTATATAGAGCATCTCATATTACTCCTGTCCCAGGAGGTGTAGGCGTGATAACTGTTGCTACAGTAATGAAAAATACTTTAATAGCTAGTAAGTATAATTTAATAAATATGTGATTATTAATCTATTTTTTTATTTTATATCACATATAATTTGATTTTTTTAAATTTTAAAAAAAATACATATTTAATGTATAATTAATATGAATTTTACAATTTATTTATTATATAGGTTAATATTGTTTAATTAAGATAGTGATTTTATTGTTTATGTTAAAAATATATAATACATTAAGTAAAAAAAAAGAGAAATTTAAAGCCATTTGTAATGGTAATATAAATTTATATGTGTGTGGATCAACAGTATATGACTTATGTCATGTAGGTCATGCTCGTACTTTTGTATTTTTTGATATTATGGTTAGATATTTACGATTTATTGGTTATAATGTTAAATATGTTCGTAATATTACTGATATCGATAATAAAATTTTAAATAAAGCTAAGGAAAATGAAGAATCAGTATTTTCTTTGACTAATCGTATGATTTTAGAAATGAGTTATGATTTTTGTAATCTTAATATTTTATCTCCAGATTTGGAACCTAGAGTAACTGATAATATTAAATGTATAATTGATTTAATTATTATATTATTAAAGAAAAAATATGCTTATTTAGCTAAAAATGGTGATGTATTATTTTCTATAGATTCTTATTCTAGATATGGTTATTTATCTGGTCAAAATTTAAAATTGTTGAAAAATAGAATTAGATATAATTATTCAAAAAATAATTTTTCTGATTTTGTTTTATGGAAGAGAGTTGATTATGGTGAATGTATATGGAATTCCCCTTGGGGATTTGGTCGTCCAGGATGGCATATTGAATGTTCTGCAATTAGTCAAAAATATTTAGGTGTTCATTATGATATACATGGTGGAGGTAGTGATTTAATTTTTCCTCATCATGAAAATGAAATTGCACAATCGATTTGTGCATATAATAATGGTTATGTTAATTATTGGATGCATACAGGATTAGTTATTTTTGATAAAAAAAAAATTTCAAAATCTAATGGAAATTTTTTTAATTTGAAGTATATATTATCTAAATATAGTGTTGATTGTTTAAGATATTTTTTAATATCTTCTCATTATAGAAATATATTATATTATAATGATGATAATATATATAATGCTAAAAATTCTTTGAAAAAAATATATAATGCTTTATATGGTACTAATTATTTAGTGTCTACTTTTTCTGAAGATGATTTTAAAATTAGATTTTGTCAAGCAATGAATGATGATTTTAATATACCTAAAGTAATTTCTATATTATTTGAATTAGTTGATGAGATAAATATTTTTAAGAAAAAAAATAATTTTTTAATAGCTAATAAGTTATCAAGTCGTTTGATTGAATTATTTTCTATATTAGGTATTCGTTTTTTAAAATTAAATAAAAAAATAAATTTTAAAAATAATGATAAAAAATATAATTTAATTAAAAAATTAATTTTAAAGCGTGATAATGCTCGTAGATCTTGTAATTGGTCTATCGCTGATAAAATTAGAAATAAATTGTATTCTTTAGGTGTTGTTGTAGAAGATAGTTTACATCGTAGTATTTGGAAAATAAAATAAATATTTATATATATATTTAATAATTTTAATTTATAATTATTTTGAAGGATATTAATAAAATTAATTTATTTATGATATAAATAAATTTTAAATAAAAAAGTAAATATTATATATTTTATATATATAATAGTATATTATTTCTTATATAGATAATTTATTTTATTAATTTGATAAAATAACAATTTTAATAATATTTATAGTTTTCGTTAAATATCTATTTTATTTGAGGTGAAAGGTTTATATTTATGAGCACGTTGCTTTTTAAAAAAATTATTTTATATATAATGAGGTATTTTAAATGAAACGTGTGGTAATAACAGGTATAGGTATAGTTTCAAGTATTGGTAATAATAAAAATGATGTTTTATATTCATTAACAAATAGTTGTTCAGGAATTATTTATTCTCAAGTAATGAAAGATGTTGGTTTACGTAGTAATGTTTGGGGTTACATAGATTTAGATATTAAGGGATTAATTGAACGTAAAATATTAAGATTTATGAGTGATGCATCTATCTATGCATATTTATCTATGAAACAAGCTATATCTGATTCTTGTTTATCTGCTAATATGTATCAAAATAATCCTAGAGTTGGTATTATAGTAGGATCTGGTGGTGGATCTCCTAAGTCTCAAGTTTATAGTGCTGATGCTGTTCGTAGTCCTAGAGGTATAAAATCTTTAGGACCATATATGGTGACTAAAGCTATGGCATCCGGTGTTTCTGCTTGTCTGGCTACTCCTTTTAAAATATATGGTTTAAATTTTTCTATTAGTTCTGCTTGTGCAACTTCAGCACATTGTATTGGAAATGCTTATGAACAAATACAAAATGATAAGCAGGATATTATTTTTGCAGGTGGTGCAGAGGAATTGAGTTGGGAACTTGCTTGTGAATTTGATGCTATGGGAGCATTATCTACTAAATATAATCATAATCCTAGTATAGCTTCTAGAACATATGATAAAAATAGAGATGGTTTTGTTATCTCTGGTGGTGCTGGTATTGTAGTCATAGAAGAATTGCAACATGCTTTAAGTCGTGATTCTCATATATATGCTGAAATTATTGGTTATGGGGCTACATCTGATGGTTATGATATGGTAGTTCCATCAGGTGATGGTGCTGTTCGTTGCATGAATATGGCTATGAAAGATTTAGATGTTGGTGTTGATTATATAAATACTCATGGTACATCTACTATTATTGGTGATACTAAAGAATTATATTCTATTCGTACTGTTTTTGGTAAAAATATTCCTCCAATATCTTCTACAAAGTCTATGACTGGTCATTCATTAGGTGCTTCTGGCGTTCACGAAATTATTTATTCTATTTTAATGTTGGAAAATAATTTTATTGCTCCTAGTATTAATATTAAAAATATGGAAGATTTAGCTAAAGATATTGATGTTGTTTTAGAAACAAGACGTGTATTTTTAAATACAATTATGTCAAATAGTTTTGGTTTTGGTGGAACTAATGCTGTATTAGTTTTGAAAAAATATTATTGAAGTTTTATTTTTATATGGATAGTTTTAATTTTATTTCATTTATTTCTATTTTATTATGTATATAGAGTAACCTAGTAGTGATTTTTTATCATATTTTTCAGTGTATTAATATAATTTTTATTAAATTTATTTTTTATAAATATATTTTTATTATTTTTATTATATAAATAATTCGTTTCTATTTTTTTATAGATCTTGTTGCATTCATTATTTTTAGAAATATTAATGTTATTTTTTTGCTATATAATTTATTATTTTTTTTATTTTTTTTATTTTTATCTTTTTTTATATATTTTAACAATATTTTAAGGTATTTATTTTTGTTGTTTATATAGTTGTATTGTAAATAAAATTTTTAGAAAATTATTTTAAATATTCTCCTATATCTTTATTATTTAATACAGCAGTGTCATTGATATTAAAAGCCTTTATTGAATGTCATAGTTAATTTTCAGATTTTATATTATTTTCTCAACATGTATCTCTTTATTATAATTTATTAATTTCAATTACATGTATTTTATCAATCATAAGTAATATATTGTTTTTGTTAGTTTATGATAAAATTTTAATTTTGGAATAACATTATCTATATTAAATGTATCTTTTGTTATTGTTAATATTTTATTTTTTTAACTTGATGATAAAATTTTTTTAAGTTTTTTATTTTGTTATATTAAATATGCAAAGTTTTACTTTACTATTGATTGTTGTATTTATAATAGAAGTATTTATAATTTATCAGCGATTATTAAATCTTTTTTTTGTATAAGCGACATAATTACAGTTTATCTTGTTGCGTATCCTGAGGCGAATAATATAATTTTTTTATAATTTAACTATTTAGTTGTTTTTTTTAAATAATTTATTTTTTATGCTATGTTTATTAATATAATGAGATTATCTTTATCTAATTATATTTATTTCAACACCCTATCTTCATTTTTAAATGATTTTTTTCATGATTTAATACTAAATAATTTTTATTAGAAAAATTTATATATTTTTTTTCATAATTTGTATAAATCTTGAGTTGATATTTTATTTAGTAATATATGTGTGTAGATTTTTTTTATTATTTTATTTATTATTTTTATATATAAGTTCATAAATTTATAATGCAGCATTGTAATAAAGAGTTTTTGTTTTTTTTTCTATTTTTTTTATTTTTTGTTTTTTATATTTATTTATTCCTAATTTATTAAATAATTTATTATCTTTTTTTTGAGAATTGTTTTTTGTTGTTAGTAATTTACAACCATAAAATATTGAATTGGCACCTGCCATAAAACACATGGCTTGTGTTTGTTCGTTCATTTTTTCTCTTCCAGCAGATAATCTTACATATGATTTTTGCATCATTATTCTTGTTACTGCTATCATACGTATAAAATCAAATGGGTCTATTATTTTATTTTTTTCTAAGGGTGTTCCTTTAATATTTACCAGCATATTTATAGGTATGCTTGTTGGTTGTTTTTTAAGATTTGCTAATTGTATTAATAAATTAGCTCTATCTTCTATTGATTCTCCTAGCCCAATAATACCTCCTGAACATATTTTTATTCCAGCATTACTTATATTATTAATAGTATCTATTCGATCTTGATATTTTCTAGTGGTTATAATTTTTTTATAAAATTTTGGTGATGTGTCTAAATTATGGTTATAAAAATCTAATCCTGCTTTTGCTAATTTTTTAGCTTGTTTGTTGTTTACTCCTCCTAGTGTCATACAAGTTTCTATACCTATTTTTTTTATTTTTTTTATTATATTTTCTAAGTATGGAATATCTCTGTCATTAATATTACTCCATGCTGCCCCCATGCAAAAACGTTGTGATCCTGCTTTTTTTGCTTTTTTTGCTGCAATTAAAATTTTTTTTGTATCAATTAATTTATTTATTTTTGTATTTGTTTTATATCTTGAGCTTTGTGAACAATATTTACAGTCTTCCGGACATAATCCTGTTTTTATTGATAAGAGCATACTAATCTGTATTATATTAGGATCAAAATGTTTTCTATGTATTTTCTGAGCTTTATACATTAAATCTAAAAATGATTTATTAAATAATTTTTTAACTTTATCTATAGTCCATATATTGTGCATTATTATTCCTGTTTTGTTATATTATTAATAATATTTTATTTATAAAATAAAACTTTTTATTCTTTTTTGCAATATTAATTATAAAATAATTTTATTTAAATTTTGATAAAAAGTATATTTGTCATCTGTATACTTCAATGTTTACTACTTTACTTGTTATTTGATTGATTATGCATATGATATATATATAAAATTATATAAAGGTAATAAATTAATTTATGTAATTTTTTCTTGGTGAGGTTTTATTTATATATATAATAATAAATTTATTAATGATATTTTAAAATATTAGATAGATAAAATTACTTATTTTATGTTCAGTGGTATTAAATATATTTTTTTAATTAAATTTTGTGAAAAGTTATTAGAGTTTTTACTTTGTTAATTAGAATATATATTTTATCTGATATTGTTTTATTTAGCTTTAGGTTGTATTAAAGATGTTTTTATAATATTAGATCAAATTTTAGGTTAAGAACAATATAATTTTATTAGTATAAGACGATTTTATCATGTAGATACGATTTCTGTTATGTTTATTTCGTATTTAAGTAATTATATGTATAAAATTTATTTAAATTTTTTGTTTATTCAATTATTTATTAATAAGTTGAATGTGGATTTTATGATAAATAGAAAGAAAAATATTTTGATAGGATTGATATTTTTTTAAGTACGTATCATAATTTATTCAATAATATTAGAACTTATTATTTAGGCTATAGGTAGTATGAATTTTTATCATCCTAAATATTTGTACAAATTAAAATTATTATGTAATAAATATGAAATATTTTTGATTTATAATAAAATTTATACTGGTTTTAGTCGTACTAATAAATTTTTTGTTTTTGAATATTTTAATATTGTTTTTTTATGTATTGGAAAGGTTATTATTGCTGATATTATGATTTTAGCGGTTACAATTAATAGCAGCTATAATTGATAAGGTAAGTTATTTTATGCATGGATTATATCAATTATTTAGCATGTTTATTTGTTGTAGTTATTATATATAAATAATTGGAAATTGTAGTTTTTAACATTTATATTTGGATAAAAATAGGTTTATTTTCTTTAATTAACCATTATAATTCTAATATATTAGGTGTTCGTATGGAGTTTTAGAATTAGAATATAAAATAAATTTATTTCATGTACAAAAATTATTTTTAAAAAATGGTGTTTGGATAAGATTATTTGACAGAATAATATATCTTGTTCACCTAATATAATTAGTGAGTAATTTATAATAAAATTGTTTAATTCTATATATTTTATATTAAATAAATTTGACATATTTATTTATGATTAAAGTATAATTATTTTTTTATTAAATTTGTTATTATCCACATAGGATTATTGCCTGTATTATAGCAATTTATATAACTTAATCTGCCATTTTCTTTTTTTAAAATTTTATAAATGGTTAATGAATTACTTTTTTGTCCAACTGAAATTAGATATTTTCCATAATAATCAATGTTAAATGCTCTAGGACAGGTTTCTGTTTTAAAGTGTCCAGTTATTGATATTTTATTACCTTCTTTATTTATTTTAAATGATGTTATAATATTTAATGCTCTGTCAGAAGTATATAGATATTTATTGTTTGGTGTTATATGAATATCTGCACCCCATCTTTTTTTATTGTATTTATATGGCATAGTATCTATAGTTTGTATTATTTTTATTTTTTTTTTGTTTTTATTTTTAAGATTTAAAATATTTATTGTACTATCTAATTCATTTATACAATAAGCATATTCATTTTTATTATGAAAAGTCATGTGTCTAGGTCCTGATTTTTTTTTTGTTTTTATTTTTATTTGTTTATGATGTACTAATTTTTTATTTTTATTTAATTCATATATATATATGCAATCTTCTTTTAATGTTGGAATTAAAAATATATTTTTTTTTAGGTATAAATTTGTTGAATGACAACCATGTAATTTATTTATAGTTTGTTTATATTTTTTAGGTATTCCATATTTAGATATTTTATAGATATCAATACAATTATAATTATATGACGTTACAAATAACAAATTATTAATATAGTCTATTTCTAAATGGTTAGATGTTATTAATAATGGTGTTTGTTCTATTTCTTCTAATTTTCCATCTTTTTGAATTTTGTATGTTATAATTTTATTTTTAGATCTTACGCCTGCATATAATATTAATTTATTTTTATTAATTATTATCGGTTGTACGTACCCATTTGTGTATATATTTTGTATTTCATGTAATTTTCCTTCATTATCCAGTGTTAATATTATTATTTTTTTACTGTCATAATTAGATATATATATATTTTGTTTCATATATGTTTTTTTTAAGATTTAATTTATTTTTTTTTATTTTATTTTATATATGCTATAGGTTATATTTTTTGTGTATTTTGTCTTATATATTTCCCAATTTTTAGGAAGTTTAATATTTTTGTCTTTATTATTTTTTTCTATATAGATTAAAGATTTATTTTTCAGACATTTATTAATTTTTATTATTTTTACTATTTGTGTTATTAAGTTTGTTTTAAAGGGTGGATCTATAAATATTAAATTATATTTTTTTTTAGTTTTTTTTATCCATTTTAATGCATTTGTATTTATTATTTTTGTATTTAATATTTTTAATTTTTTAATATTCTTTTTTAATATTTTTATGATATATTTATTTTTTTCTAAAAATGTGACTGAAGATGCGTTTCTTGATAAAGCTTCTAGACCAAGTGACCCGCTCCCAGCAAAACAATCTAAACAGGATGATTTATAGATATATGGTTCAATCCAATTAAATAAAGTTTCTTTTATAATATCTTTTGTAGGTTTTAATTTTTTTATATTAGGTATTATTATTTTTTTACCTTTCCATTTACCACTTATTATACGTATTATTTTTATGTTTTTTTTCATTTTTTAGTTTTATTATTATTTTACGATTATTATATTTATATAGTAATATAATATCATTATTATTTAATTATTTATTTTTTTATTAAAAATATAAATTTTATTATTTTTGAATGTTTATATCAGCAAAATTTTATTTTATATGCGAGGTTTTAATGAATAGTGAATTACAAATTTCTTTTATTTCTCCTTTAGGAAATTTAGAGTCCTATATTAAAGCAGCTAATTCTTGGCCGATATTATCTGCAGGTAAAGAACAAGTATTAGCTAAAAAATTATATAATCATTGTGATTTAAATTCTGCAAAAATATTAATTTTATCACATTTACGATTTGTAATTCATATAGCGCGTAATTATTCTGGTTATGGTTTACAGCAAGCTGATTTAATTCAAGAAGGAAATATAGGATTAATGAAAGCCGTTAAAAGATTTAATCCTAATATTGGTGTACGTTTAGTGTCTTTTGCTGTACATTGGATTAAAGCTGAAATTCATGAATATGTTTTAAGGAATTGGCGTATTGTTAAGGTAGCTACCACTAAAGCACAACGTAAATTATTTTTTAATTTACGTAAGACTAAAAAAAGAATGGGTTGGTTTAATCAAGAAGAATTAAATAGAGTTGCTGAAGAATTAGGTGTAAGTAGAAAAGATGTTCGTGAGATGGAATCTAGGATGTCCGCACAAGATATTACGTTTGATATACCTATTGATGATGAGTTGATTAATAATAAGTCTTTAGCTCCTGTGTATTATTTAAGAGATAAAACATCTAATTTTGCTGATTATTTTGAAAAAAAAGATTGGGAAAATAGTACTACTAATAAATTAAACCATGCTATGAAAGTCTTGGATGATCGTAGTAAACATATTATTTTTTCTAGATGGTTGAATGATAACAAAAAGATTACATTACAAGAATTAGCTAATTTTTATGGTTTATCAGCTGAACGAGTTAGACAGCTTGAAAGGAGTGCGATGAAAAAATTACGTGCTGAAATTGAATCTTAATATTTTAATAGATATTTATTTTAGATTTTTGTTTTATATATTAAAATATACTTGTATTATATAAGTTATATTAATATATCATTGTTTTTTATTAATTTTTTTATTTTTATATATTAAGTAAATTTTGTTTTTATTAATAATATATTTAATTTTAATTTTTTTATTTTATTATTTATGGAATATTTAGATATTACATGTTTGATAGGCGTAGTTTTTATAATAAAGATGATTTAATTTCTTCCGGGTATGGTAGATTATTTGGATCTGATGGTCCATCTTTACCAATTGGTAAAATGTTAATGGTAGATCGTATTATCAAAATAAATAATAATGGTGGTTGTTATAAAAAAGGTTATGTAGAAGCTGAATTAGATATTTTTTCTAATTTATGGTTTTTTAATTATCATTTTGTTAATGATCCGGTTATGCCTGGTTGTTTAGGTTTAGATGCTATGTGGCAGTTAGTTGGTTTTTATTTAGGTTGGTTGGGATATAAAGGGAAAGGAAGAGCTTTAGGAGTTGGTGAAGTTAAATTCACTGGTCAAATTTTACCTAATACTAAAAAAGTTACATATTGTGTTCATTTTAGACGTATTATTAATAGAAGATTAGTTTTAGGAATTGCAAATGGTAAAGTTATTGTAGATGATAGAGTGATTTATATGGCATCAGATTTAAAAGTTGGTTTATTTAAAGATATTTTATTTTTTTAGTTTTATTTATAAGTTTTTTTTATTTTTATGTTATTTTAAGTATTAAAATTATTTTAAATAGATTATATATAAAATATATTTATTATAGTTTTATTTTTTTAAAATATTTTATAAAGTTAAGATTTTATTTTAATTTAAATAAATAGTAATTTCTTATAATAATATAAAGGATTATTAATTTTGCATTATTATTCTATGAAATACTATATTGAAAAGTTGATTTCTTCAAATGATATAAATTCAAAGGTTAATTATTTAGGTAAACGAATTACGCAAGATTATTATAATATAAGTAAAAAATTTATATTGATTGGTTTATTGAGAGGATCTTTTATTTTTGTATCTGATTTATGTAGAGTAATTAATATTCCTCATGAAGTAGATTTTATGACTGTATCAAGTTATGGTAGTAATATGTTTTCTTCTAGAGATGTTAAGATTATTAAAGATTTAGATGGAAATATTTATGATAAAGATGTATTAATTATTGAAGATATAATAGATTCTGGTTATACCATAAGTAAAGTTTATGAAATGTTATTATTACGTAAACCTAATTCATTATCTATTTGCACTTTATTAGATAAACCATCATGTAGAGAAGTCAATATATTTATTAAATATATTGGATTCACTATATCTAATGAATTTGTTATTGGTTATGGTATTGATTATAATCAAAATTATAGACATTTATCTTATATAGGAAAGGTTGTTGTTAATTAAAAATATTTTATTTATTATTTATAAATTTTTAAATTAATATTATAAATTTGGTTGATTTTAAAATTAATTTTATTTTATTTTTTTTTATTTAGGGTTTTTATTTATGAAGTATGCACTTGAATTAATAAATATTAGTAAAATATATTGTAATAAAATTTATGCTCTTAAAGATATATCTTTAAATGTAAAAATAGGTGATTTTTATGCGTTATTGGGTCCTAATGGTGCTGGTAAATCTACAGCTATTGGTATTGTTACTTCTTTAGTTAATAAAACTACTGGTAAAATATTTGTTTTTGGTCATGATTTAGAAGTTGATACTGTTAATGCAAAGCGTCATTTAGGGTTAGTACCTCAGGAATTTAATTTTAATCCATTTGAAACAGTTTTACAAATAGTAGTTAATCAAGCTGGTTATTACGGTGTTTGTAAATATGAAGCTCGTATTCGTGCTAAGAAGTATTTAGGTGAATTAAATTTATGGAATAGGAGAAATGAAGTAGCACGTATGTTATCTGGAGGTATGAAAAGGCGTTTAATGTTAGCTAGAACTTTAATGCATAATCCTAAATTATTAATTTTAGATGAACCTACAGCAGGTGTTGATATTGAATTACGTAGATTTATTTGGAAATATTTAAAAAATTTAAATTCTAATGGTGTAACTATAATTTTAACAACTCATTATTTAGAAGAAGCCGAAAATTTGTGTAAAAATATTGGTATATTTAATCGTGGTTTATTAATAGAAAATAGTTCAATGAAATTATTATTATCTAAATTAAAATATCAAACTTTTATATTTGATATTTTAATACAAAATAGAAATATAAATTTAAAAGGATTTAAGTATAAATTAATTGATCAATGTACATTGGAAGTTGAAGTTATGCGTAGTCAAGGTTTAAATTCTGTTTTTGATCAATTAAATTTACAAGGTATTCAAGTATTTAGTATGCGTAATAAATTTAATAGGTTGGAAGAATTATTTGTTAAACTTATTAAAAATAATAAAGGAGAAAATTTATGACCCAATTATATTGGGTGGCTTTAAAAAGTATATGGAGTAAGGAAATTAATAGATTTTCTAGAATATGGATTCAAACTATAATTCCTCCAGTTATTACCATGACTTTATATTTTATTATTTTTGGTAATCTAATTGGTGATCATATTGGAACTATGGATGGTTTTTGTTATATTAAATTTATTATGCCAGGTTTAATTATGATGTCGGTTATTACTAATTCTTATTCTAATGTTGCTTCATCATTTTTTAGTGCTAAATTTCAAAGGAATATTGAAGAATTATTAGTTGCTCCTGTTCCATCACATATAATAATTTTAGGATATGTTGGTGGTGGTGTCGCTAGAGGAATATGTGTTGGTTTTTTGGTTAATATGATTTTATTATTTTTTATTCCATTTAAAATGTATTCTTTTTTTATTATATTTTTAATAATTTTTTTAACTGCTTTTTTATTTTCATTAGCTGGTTTATTAAATGCAGTTTTTGCAAAGACATTTGATGATATTAGTTTAATACCTACTTTTGTTTTAACCCCATTGACTTATCTTGGTGGTGTATTTTATTCACTTAATTTATTACCTTCTTTTTGGAAAACTATTTCTAAATTTAATCCTATTGTATATATGATTAGTGGTTTTCGTTTTGGTTTTTTAGGAGTTCAGGATATTCCTATTATTTTTACTTTATTAGTATTATTTTTTTTTATTTTTCTATTTTATTTTTTTGTATGGATTTTGATTGAGAAAGGAATAGGATTAAGAAATTAATTTTATATTTTTTTAAAATTTTGTATTTTAATTATTTATGTGTTTTTTTGATTTTTATATTTTGAATTTTTTCTTGTGTTATATGATTTTTTTACATAGCCTGATAATGTTTCAAAACATAATGCTCCTATAATCATTCCAGGATATAATATTAATGGTAATTTATTAAAATTGTAAAATTCTAGTACAATATTGCCACACCATCCTGGATCTATACGATTTGCTGTTATGTGTATCATTAAACCTATTCTAGCCAATGATGAACGTCCATATAATGTTCCAATTAAATTATTTGGTAAATTAACATATTCTTTTGTAATTCCTAGTGCCATTTCCTTAGGGTATAAATAAAATTTTTTATTGTTAGAAATGTTTATTTCTTTGCTAATAATTTTGTTTATTTTATTATTTTTATTCATTTCATATTTTTTTAAATCAATATATCCATTATTATTTTTATTGAATATGCGAAATTTATTACCTAAATGTATATCTATACTAACTTCTTTAATATTATTATTTTTAGGTTTTGGTTTTATAAGTATTTTACCATCTTTGATCCATTTTTTTATATCTTTATCGTATAGTTTCATTTATCATTTTCCTGTTTATATAAAAAATATTATTTTATTATAATTATTTTTTTTAATATTTTTATTAACGAATTATTATTTGCTTTGTCTGATATATAAATTTTTTTCCAACCTAATTTATATGCTATTTTTGCCAATCTTTTACTTATTACTATAATTTTACAATTTAATAGCCATTTAATGCGATCTTTTGGTGGTATTAATTTATATAATTTTTTTAAAATTTTTTTACTTGTTGCTACTATTTCTTTGATTTTGTGTTTTTTTAATTTTTTTCTTTCTTTTTTTTTATTTATTTTATTTTTTATTTGTTTATAGCATTCTATAGATATTATTTTTGTACCATTTTTTTTTAATTTTTTTATTAATTTTTTTCTACTATTATTACTTTGGAGTATTAAGGCAGTTTTTTTTTTTATATCATGTAGTTTTAATAAATCAATTAATGTTTCCATGTTTTCTATATTTTTAGGATAATTAATTTTTTTATTTATTTTTTTTTTTAATTTTAATGCAGTATTTTTTCCTATTGCATAATAAGTTGGTTTCATAGGCCATGTTAAGTATAATTTTTTTAAAAAATTATTAACATATTTTATTGTTTGTTGTGATAATACAAATATCAGATCTTTATCTTTTAATGAAGTAAATATTTTGGGTAATAATTTTAGATTTTTTCCTTCTTTAAATTTTATTAATGGTAAATTATATGTATTAAATCCTAGGTCAGATAATTTTTTTGCTAATTTTTTACCGTATGGGTGTGGTCTTAATATTAATATTGTCATATTTTTTTTTTATAAAAGATTTTATTATTTTTTTACCTCCGTTTTTAATTATTTTTTTTGCTAATTTTTTTCCTATAATATTTGCTTGTTGTTTATTTCCTATTTGTTTACCCTTTATAAGGTATGTTCCATTTATTGATCCTATTATTCCTTTTAAGCATATTTTGTTATTTTTAAGTTTTGCGTAACTACCGATTGGTAATTGACATCCTGAATTTAATTCTTTATTAAATGATCGTTCTGCTTTAATTAATATTTCTGAATCTTTATGATTTATTTTTTTTAATAAAGAAATTATTTTATAATTATTAATTAAGCATTCTATTCCAATTGCTCCTTGTCCTCCTGAAGGTAAAGATATATTTGTTGATATTATTTGGTTTATTCTATTTTTTAAACCCAATCTTTTTAGTCCTGCAACAGCTAATATTATTGCGTCATATTTTCCTAAATCTAATAATTTTAATCTTGTTTCTATGTTTCCTCTTATTGGTTTTATAAAAATATTTTTTTTATAATTTAGTAGCTGTGATTTTCTTCTTGGACTTGATGTTCCTATTATTGATCCTTCAATTAATGATTCTATTGTTTTATAATTATTTGATATAAATGCATCTAATGGATTATCACGTTTGCAAATGGCTGTTAAAATTAGTCCATCTGGAAGTTTTGTTGATAAATCTTTGACTGAATGAACAGCTAAATCTGCATCTTTTTTTAATAGTGCTATTTCTAAATTTTTAACGAAAATTTCTTTATTTAATTGATTGTTTAAGATTTTTTTTGATATCTCATTACTTTTTGTAATTACAGGTAATAATTCTATATTTATTTTAGGGTATATATGTTGTATTTTTTTTCTTACATATTCTGCTTGTATTATAGCTAAAGGACTATTTCTTGTTGCTATTTTAATTTTTTTTTTAAACATTTTTATTTGTTTTATTTTATCTATTTTTTTGAAATTGAAAAATTTATTTTTATTATATTTTATTTAGATAAAAAAAATTATTAATTTTAATGATTATTTATTATTTAACTTAAATATTTATTATATTCAAAATATTTATTTTATAATTATTTTTTTATTTTTAAATTAATGAGTAAAGAATATATGTTATTCATATTTTTATAATAAAAATTTATAAATATTATTTTTTATTTTATATAAAATATAATTATTGTAGCATTTATATATTATTTAGATTAACATTATTATGTTATTCATATTTTTTTAATAATAAATTATTGTTTTGATCATTTAATATTTATTTATATTTTATTTGATTTAAAATAGTAAATTTGTTGTTTTGAATTAGGATTTTAACATGTTAGCCATATTCAAATTAGATAATAATCGTTTAAAAAAGATAGATATAGAATCTAATAATGATGTAGAAAATTTTGAATCTTCTATATGGGTGGATTTAATTGATCCTAAAGATGAGGAGAGGGAATTTATACGTAATAAGCTGGGTCAGATATTAGCTAGTCGTCCAGAATTAGAAGATATTGAAGCTTCCGCTCGTTTTTTTGAAAATGAAGATGGTTTACATATACATTCTTTTTTCTTTTTTCATAATTCCATAGAAAGATCTGGTAATTCTACTGTCGCTTTTACAATAGTTGATAATAGATTGTATACTTTGCGAGAAAAAGAATTATTAACTTTTAAGTTATATTTTATTAGAATAAGTAAACAAAAATTAATTAATGGTAATGTTTATGAGTTATTTTTAGATTTATTTGAAATTAAAGTTGAACAACTTGCTGATGAAATTGAACATATGTATAGTTCTTTAGAAAAATTAAGTAAAATTATAATGGAAGGGCAACAAGGTGATGAGTTTGATGAAGCATTATCTATATTAGCTGAATTGGAAGATATAGGATGGAAGGTTAGATTATGTTTAATGGATAGTCAACGTGCTATAAATTTTCTTGTTCGTAAAGCTAATTTACAAATTAAACAAAGAGAGCAATCTAGAGAAATATTAAGAGATATTGAATCTTTATTACCTCACAATGAATCTTTATTTCAGAAAGTAAATTTTTTGATGCAAGTTGCTATAGGTTTTATTAGTATAGAACAAAATAGGATTATTAAGATTTTTTCTGTTGTATCTGTTGTTTTTTTACCACCAACTTTGGTGGCTTCTAGTTATGGTATGAATTTTATTTTTATGCCTGAACTTAAGTGGATTTTTGGTTATCCATTTGCTATAATTTTAATGATAGTTGCTGGTTTAGCTCCGTATTTTTATTTTAAACAAAAAAATTGGTTATGATTTTTAATTTTGTTTGACATATTTTTAATTTTTTATTAAATTTATGGCCCCTTAGCTCAGTGGTCAGAGCAAGCGACTCATAATCGTTTGGTCCCCCGTTCAAATCGGGGAGGGGCCAATATTTACATATTTATTTTTTATTTATTTTTTTTTTATAATTAAAATTCATGTCATTATATTTTATTATTTTACTTTTAAATATTATTTTATAGCATAACCAATTAGTTAAAAATAATGGTATGCCCATATAAGTTGTTATAATTTCTTTTAATTGTAAATTATTTGAAGATAGTGTTATATATGTTTGTCCTAAAGTTATTATCATACATAGTATAAAAGAAAAAATTGATCCTATTGGAAAATATTTACATTTATATGTTTTTTTTTTATTTTTATTTTTTAATTTTTTATAACCTATTTTAAATCTATAATGAATGATTATTATTCCTAACCATGTAATAAATCCTGTTATACTTGAAATTTTTATTAGTTCAATATAAATTTTTTGAATATTTGTTTTATAATATATTAAATAACATCCTGATATTATTGTTGTTAAATATAATGCATATTTAGGCACTCCATTTTTTGAAAGGTTTGAAAATATTTTAGGAGCTTTGCCATCCATTGCCAATGTGTATAACATTCTACTTGATGCATATAGTCCAGCATTACTTGAAGATAAAATTGCAATTAATATAATAAAGTTTATTATTGAAGCTGTATTTATTAATTTTGAATTTTTAAAAATTAAAGTAAATGGACTAATTATGATATTTTCTATATTATTTTTTTCTATTAAAAAGTTTTTTTCATGATTTGTTACTATTATTATAGTTATTATTACTGATATATATAATATTTGTATTATCCAAAATATTTTATTTATTATTTTTTTAATATTTTTTTGAGGGTTTTTAATTTCTTTGGCTGTTATTGCAATTAATTCTATACCCTGGAAAGAAAATCCTATAATTGTAGTAATATTTATAAATGTATAGATGTTATTTTTATAAAAATTATTTTTAATTGTTATCCAGTCTATTAAAATTTCTTTTTTTTGTATAATATTTATTATAGTTATACTTCCTATTATTAAAAATGTAAAAATAGCTACAATTTTAATTAATGATAACCAGTATTCTATTTCTCCAAAGTTTTTTATTGAAAGAAAATTAATTGAAAAAATAATAGTTAAAAATATTATTCCCCAAATATAACTGGGTATTTGAGGATACCAATAACCCATTATTATTTGAGTAGATACTAAATTTATTGTTATAGTAAGGACCCAGTTATACCAATAGTTCCATCCTAATGAAAAACCAAAACCTTCTTCTACATATTTTGATCCGTAATTCGTAAATGATTCGTATTTGGGTATTAATGTTGTTAATTCTCCGATAATGTTCATTAAGAAATAGATCATTATACTTATTAGTATGTATGAAATTATTGTTAATATTGTTCCATATTTTACAATAGCATTTCCTAATGATATAAATAAACCTGTTCCTATTGAACTGCCTATGGTCATCATTATTATATGTTTTATTTTCATTATTTTCTTTTGACTAGTATATTTTTTTATTTTATTATTCTATCCAATGTTGTTAAATAAAATAATAAAATTATTATGAATATAGAACAGACTTTATTAATTATTAAACCTAATTCAGTTTTAAATAATGTTATTGGTGAAATTTATAGTCGTTTTGAGAGATCTGGATTTAGAATAATTGCGGCTAAAATGTTATTTTTAAATGAATATCAAGTAAAATCCTTTTATATTTTGCATAAAGGTAAATATTTCTTTGATGATTTAATTAGTTTTATGTCATCTGGTCCAATTATTGTATCTGTTTTGGAATGTAAAGATGCAGTAAAACGTAATCGTGAACTTATTGGTCATACTGATCCATCTTTAGCTATAACTGGTACTATTAGATCTGATTATTCTGATAATTTAACTAAAAATGCTGTTCATGGTTCTGATTCAATTCGTTCAGCATATCGTGAAATAAAGTTTTTTTTTAATAAGAATGAAATTTTTTCTAGATTTATTAAATAATTTTATTATATTTTATAAGGTTTAAATGTCTAAAAAAATAAATTTATTAAATTTAAATAGAGAGGAATTATGTAAGTTATTTTTATCTATTGGAGAATATTCTTTTCGTTCTAATCAATTAATGTCATGGATTTATCAAAAAGATTGTTTGGATTTTACAAAAATGACTAATTTTAGTTCTAATTTAATTAATAAATTAAAAAAAATATCTTATATTCTATTACCTAAATTATTTAAAGTTTTTCATTCTTCTGATGGCACTATTAAGATTTTAATCGAAGTTGGACATAAGCAATATATAGAAACTGTATATATTCCATATAAGAATCGTATTACTTTGTGTTTATCTTCTCAAGTAGGTTGTTTTTTAGATTGTAAATTTTGTTGTACAGGAAAACAAAAATTTGTCAGAAATCTTTTTGTATTTGAAATAATTGGTCAGATTATATTAGTAAAAAAAATGATTAGTGATTTGAAATTAAATAATGGTAAATCAATTACCAATATTGTATTTATGGGTATGGGAGAACCGTTATTAAATTTTAAAAATTTGGTTACTTCTATTAAAATTATTTTAGATAAATTTGGTTTAGGTTTTTCTAAACGTAAGATTGTTATTTCCACATCTGGTATTATTCCTGCTATACATGAATTATTCAAAAATATTGATGTTGTATTGGCAATTTCATTACATGCATCTAGTGATGTAGTTCGTGATAGTATAATGCCTATAAACAATAGATATAAGATTAAAAATTTAATAAGTACCGTTGCTAAATATATGATTTCTTCAAAGGCTAATTGTGGAATTGTTTCTATTGAATATGTAATGATAGATGGTATTAATGATACTAAAATAGATGCTTTAAATTTGGTTAATTTATTAAAGAATATTCCTAGTAAAATTAATTTAATTCCATTAAATGATTTTCCAGGTTTAAATTATAGTTGTAGTAATTATGTAAATATTAAATATTTTTTTAAAATTTTAACACAATATGGTTTTATTGTTACTATAAGAAAGAGTAGAGGCACAGATATATATGCATCATGTGGTCAATTGTCTGGTGTATTTTTAAAATAGTTTTTTTTTTAATGGTAGTAAGTAAAATCTAATAATATTTTATTTTTTATATTTATGAATAATTTTCTAAAAATTTTAAAAACATATATTTTTATATAGTTATGAATTTTTTATTTTATAAAAAAAATTATTATATTTATTTATATTGTTATATTTGTATAAAATTATTTTTTTAAGTATTATGTTTATAATTTATTTTTATTTAATTCATTTGTAATTTTATTTTAATGAATTAATAGATTTATAAGTTAGATATATAATGTAATCTTTTTATTTAATATGTATTTATATTTTATTAAATTTTTATAATTAATTTAATTTTGTATTAATATATTTTTTTTAGTTTTATTTGTATTATAATTATTTAATATTTTTAAATAATTAAATATAATTTTTAATTATTTTTTAATAAATTTTAATGATTTTTTGATAATTAAATATTGTTATATGTTAATAGTTATATTAAGTTTTTTTAAATATTTTTATTTTTATTTTAAATTAAAATTTATTAAGTTATGTTTTATTTAGTAATTAGAATATTATTTGAGATATTTTAAACTTATTAGATATGTTTTATGTGAATTGTTTTATAAATATAATTTTAGAATAAATATTGGATTTTATTAAATTATTTTTATAAATATATATTTTATTATATTTTAAGAGGTTAATCTATTTTAATATATTATAGTTATGTATATTTAAATTTTGTATTTAATTTTATATAATATATTTAATTTCATATAATATTAAATATATTATATATCATTTTATAATATTTATTTGTTTTTATAATAGAAAAAATAATATTTTTTTTTAATCTATTAAATTATATGTTGTATAAAAAATATGATAATATTAAAGTTTAAATAATATTATTTATATTAAATATTGAATTTATTTTTGTTATTATTTATTAAGAGAATATGATTTTGTCTAGAAGTATTAGATCAATTCGTGGAATGAATGATTATTTTTTTGTTGATACTTTGTATTTACGAAAAATTGAATGTATTTTGAATAAAATATTATGTTTATATAACTTTAGTGAAATAAAGTTACCCTTAATTGAATATTATGATTTATTTAAATGTGCTATTGGTTCTATTACAGATATTATAGAAAAGGAAATATATGTATTTAGTGATCGTAGCAATAATAATATAGCATTACGTCCTGAAGGTACTGTAGGATGTGTAAGAGCTATTATTGAAAATGGTTTATTTTATAGTTTACCCTGTCGTTTTTGGTATAATGGTCCTATGTTTAGATATGAACGTCCTCAAAAGGGTCGTTATCGTCAGTTTTATCAATTTGGAATGGAAGTAATAGGTATTTCTGGCCCAGAAGCTGAAGTTGAATTGATTTTAATTTGTGATAGGTTATGGAAAAAATTAGGTTTAAATAATAAATTATTTTTGGAAATTAATACTATTGGTTCTTTAATATCTAGAAGGACTTATTTGGGTGTTTTAAAAGATTTTTTATTAAATAAAAAATCTTTTTTTGATAATTTTTTATGGGAAAAAATTATCAGAAACCCTTTAATTGTATTTGATATTAAAGATTTAAGTATTGTTGAATTAATGAAAGATGCTCCAATTTTGAATGATTATATTGATGATGTTTCTATATCACATTTTAAAGAATTATGTTTGATACTAGATTCTTTTTGTATTAAATATACTATAAACTATAAATTAGTTCGAGGCTTAGATTATTATAATAATACAGTTTTTGAATGGTTTACTAACGATTTAGGTGCTCAAAATACTGTTTGTGCTGGAGGTCGTTATGATGGTTTATTTAAAAAATTAAGTAAATACGATTTTCCTGGAATAGGATGTGCTATTGGTTTAGATCGTTTATTATTATTATTTAAAGATATGGACATTATTTTTAATAAATTTAAATCTAAGTCTATTCGTATAATTGGTGTAAATGATATCCGTGTGTTTTGTATACATTTAGCAGAAAAATTACGTGATTTGTTTTTTGATTTAAAATTATCAATTTATATAAATAATAAAATAACAAAAATTAGTAAGTATTATACTCGTGCTAAAAAAAATAATATTGATATTATTTTATTTATTGATAAAAATTATTTAAAACAAAATACATTTTTTATGTGTGATTTAAAATTTGATATAAAGAGAATGTTGTCGTATGATGACTTTATACAATATTTAAAAAATGTATTTAAATATTATTAATAGATAAAAAATAATTTTAATTTTGTTGTGTAAATATAAATGTTTAGTTTTAGATCATATTATAAAAAAATAGGTTTATATATTTTTATTTTTTTTGTTTTTTTTTCTTTTATTTTATTTTTTTTTCATAAAAAAAATAATATTATTATGTTAAATAAAAATTGTAATTATATATTTGAATATATAAATAAAGATAATTTGATTAATGTTTTTAATTATATAGAAAATAATCATAATATTTATGGTTTTATAAATATACTAAAATTATCTAAGTATTATGTTGATATTAATGAATTAAAGAATGCTGAGTTTTGGTTAAAGTATGGTATTAGATATATTGAAGATGATAATTTGAAAGCAATTTTTTCTATTAGACTAGTACGTATTTTGTATCAGGAAAATAAATTCATTGAATCTTTATCTATTATTAAATATTTTGTTAATATTGATAGTTGGAAATATATTTTTTTAAATATTAAAGGTGATATATTGATGAGCATAGGGGATAGAGATAATGCTAAAAAAATTTGGTTATATATTTTAAATAATGATAATAATGATTTTTTGAAACATTTAATTAAATTAAAGATTAACAGTATTTATTAATGAGTTATTAGTATTTTATGAATGTTTTTCGTTTATATTTTTTAATATTGTTAATATTTTTTTTAGGTTGTACAGATAATGATTATATTCATTTTATGAATAAACCTTATTTAAAGAAAGTATGGCAAATTAATATTGGAAAATATAATAATGAATATTATAATTATTCATTTTCTTTTAATAAAGATATTATATTTATTTATAATTATTCTGGTATTATTAAGGCAATATCATTAAAAGATGGTAAACAAAAGTGGTTTGTAAATTTATCTTGTAAATATAAAAAATTTAGAAATGATGGAATTTTTTTATTAGGAAATATTTGTGTAGATATAAAAAATATATATTTTGGTACTGAAAATGCTAAATTATATTCTATTAATTTTAGTAATGGAGTTATTGATTGGTGTGTTGATGCTGCAGGGGAAATTTTATCTAAGCCATTTTTATTTAATGATTTAGTTTTAGTACATACTGTTAATGGTGTATTACAAGCTTTTAATAAAAATAATGGTGAAATTAAATGGAGTATTTTTTTAGGATATTCAAATTTTGGGGTTAGGGGTGAATCAGAACCTGTGATGTTTAATAATTTAATTATTATTGGTAGTGATAATGGTTTTATTAATGTAATTTCCCCTTATGATGGCAAATTAATATGGAAAAAATTTATTTCTTATCCATATAAAGATAATTTTAATAATATGATTGATGTAGATTATACTCCTATCATTTATCATGGTGTAATATATTCCTTATCTTCTAATGGTTGTTTTTTAGCTATTGATTTTATTTCTGGAGATATATTGTATAAATATGATAATAAATTTATTAAAAATATTTTTATTTATAATAATTGTATTTATTTATTAGATAATATGAATTATTTAATATCTTTAAATATAGATAATTATTATATTAAAAGTCAACGAATGTTACCATTTAAATATGATTCAATATCTTCTATTTTATATAAAAATTATATTATAATAGGTGATAATTTAGGTTATTTATATTTAATAGATATTAATAATTTTTCTGTTTTTTTTAGAAGTAAAATTAGTAATTTTGGTTTAAATATTATTTTTTACAAAAATAACAAGTTATTTATTTTAGATAACAATGGTTGTTTGTTTTTTTATAATTAATTAAAATTTTATATGATTAATATTTATGATTCCAATTATATCTTTAATAGGTAGAACTAATGTAGGTAAATCTACATTATTTAATATATTGACTGGTACTAAATCTGCCATAGTTAATAAATTAGATAATTTTACTCGTGATTGTAAATATGGGTATATAAAACGATTTGATAAAAATTTTATTATTATAGATACTCCAGCTATTCGTTCTATATTAGATAAAAATGATTATTGCATTTTAGAACAATCTATTTCAGCAATTAATAAATCTAATATTATTTTTTTTATTTTAAATGCAATTGATGGAGTTATGTCTGATGATTATTTAATATCAAATATATTAAGAACTAAAAATAAATTTGTTATATTAATAATTAATAAAGTAAATGATAAAAATTCTGTTTTTCAATTTTATTCTTTGGGTTTTAAAAATATTTATTTTATTGATTGTTTTAGTAAAAAAGATATTCTTTCTTTATTTTGTAAAGAAATATATCCAATTATATTTGATTATATTGGTAATAATTTTTATTCTGAAAAAATATTATTTGATAAATTAATTATTAATTCAAATTATTTTTTTTGTTCAAATAAATTTTCAAATAAAATGCAAAATAATATTAAATTGGCTTGTATTGGTCAGCCAAATGTAGGTAAATCTACATTAATTAATAATATTTTAGGAGAAAAAAGATTAACAGTTAATAGTTTGCCAGGTACGACACGTGATAGTATTTATGTATATATAAAAAGAGGTTTGTATAATTATATTTTAATTGATACTGCTGGTTTGAAAAAAAATAAAATAGGTAATAAATATAATAATTTAGATGAATATTCTATATATCAATCTATTAAATCAATAGATTATGCTGATATTATATTACTGATTATTGATGTTAATTTAGGATTTTTAGATCAAGATTTATATTTATTAAATTTAATAATATCGAAGGGTAAATCTTTTATAATTATAGTTAATAAGTGTGAAAATATTTCTTTATCATTGAAAAAAAATATAAAATTAAATATTTTAAATCGTATTAGTTTTATTAATAATTTTGAAATACATTTTATTTCAGCTTTATATGGTTATGGTATAAATAATATATTTAATTCTACTGAATTTATTTTTAGTTTATTTAAAAATAAATTTAGTTCTAAATATTTAACTAATATTCTTTTAGAAGCTATTAATAAGCATTGTTTACCTGTCGTTAATGGTCGTAGTACAAAATTAAAATATGCCCATTTTGGAGGATACAGTCCTTTTATGATTATTATTCATGGAAAGGTAATAAAAAATTTATCTCGTTCTTATAAACGTTATTTAATAAATTATTTTAGTAAATCATTAAAACTAGTTGGTATATCTCTTATTATTAAATTTAAAGAGGCTAATAATCCATATATTAATTAGTTTGTTTTAAAAAAGGTTAGAAAGATTTTTTCTAATATGTATAATATATTAATTAGTCTTTTTATTATGGATAATTATTATTAATGATTAAAATTATTAATGAAGCTTTTACTTTTGATGATGTACTTATAGTACCTGCATTTTCTGAAATTTTACCGGTTGATGTAAATATTAGTACTAAATTAACTAATAATATAAATTTAAATATACCTATAATCTCTGCGGCAATGGATACTGTTACAGAATCAAGATTAGCTATTGCTTTAGCTAAAGAAGGAGGTATTGGATTTATTCATAAGAATATGTCTATTATAAATCAGATCAATGAAGTAAATAAGGTAAAGAGGTATGAAAGTGGTATTATAGTTGATCCTAAAGTTGTTTATCCAGATACTACCCTAAAAGAAATTAATGATTTAACTAGAGCTAATGGTTTTGCTGGTTATCCAGTTGTTAGGTATGGTACTAATGAATTAATTGGTATTATTACTGGTAGAGATGTAAGATTTGTAAAAGATTTAAATAGTACTGTTTCTTCTTTTATGACTTCAAAGGATAATTTAATTACAATTAGTAAATATGATACTCATAAGGAAGTTTTAGAATTGATGCATAGATATCGTATAGAAAAGATATTAATGGTAGATAAAAATTTTTGTCTTACAGGCATGATAACTGTAAAAGATTTTATGAAGTCTAAAAAGAAACCTTATTCTTGTAAAGATAGTACAGGAAGATTAAGAGTTGGTGCTGCTGTAGGTATAGATAAAGATAGTGATGAACGTGTTTATTCATTAGTTAATGCTGGAATTGATGTTTTATTGATCGATTCTTCTCATGCTCATTCTAAAAAAGTATTAGATTTTATTAGTAAAATTCGTCGTGAATATATTGATATAGATATTATTGCTGGTAATGTTGTAACTTCTGATGGAGCTTTATCTTTATTAAAAATAGGTGTTAATGCAATAAAGGTTGGTATAGGTCCAGGATCTATTTGTACTACTCGTATAGTTACTGGTGTGGGTATACCTCAGATTACTGCTATTTTAAATGTAGTTAAAGTACTTAAAGATGTAGATATACCAGTAATTTCTGATGGAGGAATTCGTTTTTCTGGTGATATAGCTAAGGCTATTGTTGCTGGAGCATCTTGTGTTATGATTGGTTCTTTATTTGCAGGAGCTGAAGAATCTCCAGGAGAAATAGAATTTTATGAAGGTAGAGCTTTTAAAGTGTATCGTGGGATGGGTTCTCTTGGAGCAATGTCTAAAGGTTATTCTAATCGTTATTTTCAGGATTATAAATCTATTAGTAAATTAGTTCCTGAAGGTATAGAAGGAAGAGTATCATATAAAGGAACATTAAAGGAAATTTTATATCAGCAGATTGGAGGATTAAAATCTTGTATGGGATTAACAGGTTGTTCTACTATTTTTGAATTACAATCTAATGCTAATTTTGTTCGTATTACTAATGCTGGTATGGCTGAAAGTCATGTTCATGATGTTAATATTACTAAGGAATCTCCTAATTATCGTATAAATTATTGATTTTTTTATTTTATGTTACAAATTATGAGTTATGTCTTATAAAAATATTTATAAAAATTATATAATGGTTATTGATTTTGGATCACAATATTCTCAATTAATTGTTAAAAGAATTAGGGAAATAGGTGTTTATTGTGAATTATTTGCTAGTAAATATGCTAAAAAATTAATTAGTAAATTTAAACCATCTGGTATTATATTATCAGGTGGTCCTGATAGTGTTACTCGTTTTAATAGTGTTAAAATTCCTGATTTTATATTTTCAATTGATGTTCCTATATTAGGAATTTGCTATGGTATGCAAGCAATCGTGGTACAATTAGGAGGTACTGTAAATAGATCTATTAGAAGTGAATTTGGTTGTACAAAATTAAAAATATTATCAAAGAGTAAATTAATTAATGGTTTTAGGAATGATTCATTATTATATACTAATTATAATTTAGTAAATGTTTGGATGAGTCATACTGATCAAGTATCTAGTATTCCTCATGGATTTAAAAAAATAGCTAGTACAAAAAATTGTCCATATGCTGTTATAGAGAATATTAATAGAAAGATTTATGGATTACAATTTCATCCAGAGGTTACTCATACTATAAATGGTAATATTATATTTAAAAATTTTGTTGTTAATATTTGTAAATGTAAATTATTATGGTCTCCTTTTAAAATTATTGATCAGATTGTATCTGATATTCGGGATACTGTAGGTAATAATAAGGTTATTTTAGGTCTATCAGGAGGAGTAGATTCTTTGGTTACAGCTATTTTATTACAGAAAGCTTTGGGTAATAAGTTAATTTGTATATTTGTTGATAGTGGAATATTATGTATTAGAGATATTATTAGAATAATTTCTAAATTAAAAGAAAAGTATAAGTTAAATGTAATAAGTATTAATGCAGAAAAAAAATTTTTTAAATATTTATCTGGAGTAACTGATCCAGAATTAAAACGTAAGATTATAGGTCATGTTTTTGCTGAAATTTTCAACAATGAGTTAAAAAAAGACAAAGATATAAAATGGTTAGCTCAGGGTACTATTTATTCAGATGTAATTGAATCTATTTCTATACTTAATAATAATAATTATTTTATTAAATCTCATCATAATGTAGGTGGATTACCAAAAAATATGTTTTTTAATTTAATAGAACCATTAAAGTTATTTTTTAAAGATGAAGTACGTACAATTGGTTTAAAACTAAAAATACCGTATGATATGATTTATCGTCATCCTTTTCCAGGACCTGGTCTGGCTATTCGTATATTAGGTGAAGTAAAAAAATCTTATTGTTTATTATTATCTCAAGCTAATGATATTTTTATTGAAGAATTGCATAGATATGGTTTTTATAAAAAAGTCAGTCAAGCTTTTGTTGTATTTTTACCAATTCGCTCTGTAGGTATAATGGGAGATATACGTAAATATACATGGGTTGTTTCATTAAGAGCTGTTTTAACAAAAGATTTTATGACAGCTGAATATGTTAAATTACCATATTTTTTACTTGATTGTGTTTCTCGTAGAATTATAAACGAGGTAGATGGAATATCTCGTGTTGTTTATGATATAACAAGCAAACCTCCTGCTACTATTGAATGGGAATAATATTTTTATTTTGTCCATGCTCTAGAATATGCAATTGCTTTTTTCCAATTTTTGTACATATTTTTTCTTTTTTGTTTTTGCATTTTAGGATGAAATATATGTTCTATAATAACTTTAGATTTTAATTCTTCTAGATCATTCCAAAAACCAACTGCTAATCCTGCTAACCAAGATGCTCCAATAGATGTTACTTCTGTTGTTTTTAATCTTTCTACACAAGTTTCTAATATATCTGATTGAAATTGCATTAAAAAATTGTTATTTACTGCACCACCATCTACACGTAAAGATTTTAGTTTTGTTTTTGCATCATTTTGCATAGCTACGAGTACATCACATGTTTGCCACGCTATTGATTCTAATGTTGCTCTGATTATGTGATTTGCATTGACCCCTCTTGTTAATCCAAATATTGCTCCTCTTGCATATGGGTCCCAATATGGCGCCCCTAAACCAGTAAAGGCAGGAACTACATATACTCCATTATTATCTTTTACTTTCATAGCAAAATATTCAGAGTCAGATGAATCATGTATTAATTTTATTTCGTCTCTTAACCATTGTATAGCAGCTCCTCCTATAAATACTGCTCCTTCTAATGCATAATTTACTTCTCCTCTAGGTCCACATGCAATAGTCGTTAGTAAACCTTCATTTGATGTTACGGCTTCTTTTCCTGTGTTCATTAACATAAAGCATCCTGTTCCATATGTATTCTTAGCCATACCAGGGTATACGCAAAGTTGTCCATATAGTGCTGCTTGCTGATCTCCAGCTATTCCTGCTATAGGTATTGGATTATTATTATCACCATTTATATTCGTATATCCATATATTTCAGATGAAGATTTTAATTTTGGTAATATTTCTATAGGTATATCCAAAATATCTAATATATATTGATCCCATTCTAAAGTATGTATATTAAACATCATAGTACGTGATGCATTTGTATAATCAGTTACATGAACTTTACCATGTGTCATTTTCCAAATTAACCATGAATCTACAGTACCGAATAAAAGATCTCCATTTTTAGCTTTATTTTTTGCTTCTTTTACGTTATCTAAAATCCATTTTACTTTTGTGGCAGAAAAATAAGGATTTATTACTAAACCATGTGTTTTTTTAATGTATTTTTCTAATCCTTTTTCTTTTAGAATATTACAATAATTAGCTGTTCTTGGATCTTGCCATACAATTGCATTATATATTGGTTTACCAGTTTTTTTATCCCATATAATTGTGGTTTCTCTTTGATTACTTATTCCTATAGCTGCTATTTCTTCTGGTCTTATATTGTTATGGTTAAGAACTTCCATTAATGTATTATTTTGTGAATTCCATATATCCATGGGATCATGTTCTACCCATCCTGGTTTAGGATATATTTGTTTTATTTCACGCTGAGAAACTGCAACAATATTAGCATTATGATTAATGACTACTGATCTTGAGCTAGTTGTTCCTTGATCTAATGCTATAATATATTTCTTATTTGTTTTCATTATAATCCATTCCTAGTAGGATAGTTATTAGTTTTTTATTTTTAAAATAAAATCATTTATTCTTGTTTATGTAAATGAGGTTTTATATATTTTTTATAACTAAATACTCCTATATTGGCACCTAATATTGGTCCAAATATTGGTATTAAGAAATATGGTATTTTTCTTCCTCCTGTAAAAACAATATTCCCCCATCCTATTAGCCACGTGAATAATTTTGGTGCAAAATCTCTTGCTGGATTAAGAGCAAAACTAGTTAGTGTACCTACTGAACTTCCTATTACACCTATTAGTAATCCAATAATTAATGGAGATAAATTTTCATTATAATTATTGTCAGTTAATATCATTATTATAGTCATAAATATTATGGTTATTATTGTTTCTATTACAAATGCTTGATATATATTTATATAAGAGTTTGGGTATGTGGAAAATATACTAGCTAAATATATCCAATCTTTACTGCCCTTTATTAAGTGATGCTTGAGTTCAAAATTAATAAATAGATTATAATATAAACAATAAATTAATGCGGTTGCAAAAAATGCTCCACATATTTGTGATAAAATATAGGGAATTACATCTCTTTTTTTAAAATATGAATGCATCCATAATGCTATAGTAACTGCAGGATTTAAGTGAGATCCAGAAATAGTGTTGCTTATATATATAGCCATTGTTACACCCATTCCTGAAATTATACTAATTTCCCATTGACCAAAGTTTGCTCCAGTTAATTTTAATGCAGCACAGGATCCTGTAATAAAAAATATTATTAACCCGGTTCCTAAAAATTCTGCTATACATCTTCCTCTTAAGTTAGAATCTATTTTTTTGTTCATAAATATAATCCTTGAAAATATATTATAAATTATTGAAAAAATATTGTTTGTAGGTTATTTTTTTATTGGTATTTGAAACTTAAAATTATATTATTTTTTTTTATATAAAATAATTTATTTTATTTGAATTTTTTAAGTTAATTTTTATAAATATAAAATTTATATTTATATATATTTAATTATTATTAAAGTATAAATCTACTTATATCTTCATTTAAAATTAATTTATCTAAATGTGAAGAAACATATTTAGCATTTATTATTATAGTTTCACCTTTACTATCGTTTGCATTAAAAGAAATTTCTTCCATGAGTTTTTCTAATACAGTATGTAATCTACGTGCTCCAATATTTTCTGTTGATTCATTTACTTGCCATGCAGCTTCTGCAATTTTTTTAATACCCTTTTTTGTGAATTTGACATTAACTTCTTCAGTTTTCATTAATGCTATGTATTGCATTGTAATAGATGCACTAGGTTCAGTTAAAATTCTTTGAAAATCTTTTACTGTTAAAGCTTTTAATTCTACTCTTATAGGTAGTCTTCCTTGTAGTTCGGGAATTAGATCTGAAGGACTGACTGTTTGAAATGCTCCTGAAGTAATAAATAAAATATGATCTGTTTTTATCATACCATGTTTAGTTGCAACTGTACATCCTTCTACTAATGGTAATAAATCTCTTTGTACTCCTTCTCTTGAAACATCTGATGATGAGTGTTCACTTCTTCTGCATATTTTATCTATTTCGTCTATAAAAACGATACCGTTTTGTTCTACAGAATCTACGGCTAATTTTTTAATTTCTTCTGGATTTATTAATTTAGATGCTTCTTCTTCTATTAATAATTTCATTGCATCTTTTATTTTTATTTTTCTCGTTTTTTTCTTTTGTCCACTAATGTTTTGAAACATGGATTGTAATTGGTTTGTCATTTCTTCCATACCTGGAGGGGCCATTATTTCTATTCCCATTGTTGGTACTGTTAAATTTATTTCTATTTCTTCTTCATTTAGTTTTCCTTCTTTTAGTTGTTTGTAATAATTTCTTCTTTTTTCTATATTTGATTTTTGTTTTATATTTTCTTGATTCCAATTATTTTTATCTATTGGTGCTAGTACATCTAGTATTCTATTTTCAGCAAATGTTTCTACTCTGGATTTATTTTTATCTATTGCTTGTATTTTTATCATTTTAGCTGCTGTATCTGTTAAATCTCTAATAATTGAATCCACTTCTTTACCTACATAACCAACTTCTGTAAATTTTGTTGCTTCTACCTTTATAAAAGGTGCATCTGCTAGTTTTGCTAATCTTCTTGCAATTTCAGTTTTTCCAACTCCTGTTGGTCCTATCATTAATATATTTTTTGGTGTTACCTCTGTTCTAAGCTCTTCATTTAGTTGCATACGACGCCAACGATTGCGTAGTGCTATTGCTACAGCTCTTTTTGCATTTTTTTGTCCTATTATAAATTGATCTAATTTATTGACTATTTTCTTTGGGGTCATTTTAGACATAGAATGATCCTTTTTTGTTACTTGATTTTTATATTATAACATTTTAAAAGTAAATTTATTATTAGTATATATACATATTTCTGCAGCTATAGATAAAGATTTTTCTACAATTTCATATGCTGTTAAGGATGTGTATTCTAATAATACTTTTGCAGCAGCTTGTGCATATGGCCCACCTGAACCTATTGTAATTAATTTATTTTTATTTTCTGGTTTAATTATATCACCATGACCACTAACAATGAGTGAATTTTTTTTATCAGCCACTATTAGTTGAGCATCTAATTTTCTTAATAATTTGTCAGTTCTCCAATCTTTTGATAATTCAATTGCTGATTTTATTAATTTTCCTTGATATTTTTCTAATTTATGTTCAAATAATTCAAATAGTGTAAAAGCATCTGATGTACTTCCAGCAAAACCAACTAAAATTTTATTATGATATATTGTTCTTACTTTGTTTACATTGTTTTTCATAATAATATTACCTGTAGTTGCTTGGCCATCGCCTCCAATTACTACTTGACCTTGACGACTTACACTTATTATTGTTGTCAAAATGAAATCCTTGTTTTAAAATTTTAATATTCATTTTATGGTCAAATATAAGATAGTTTTTTTTAAATTTCAAGTATTAATACTTAAATAAGTTTGTTTTATACAAAATTATTAAATTTTCCTTATTTTTTTTCTATTTTATTTAATAATATTTATTTTATAATTTTATTATAGATTATAATTTTTTAATAAATTTTGATTTATTAATTTGCATAATTGTTTTTTTTGTTTTAATAATAGTATATTAATTTATTTTTTATATTATAAAATATAGGTTCATTTATGAATAAAAATATTCATCCTTCGTATAATAGTATAGTGGCTACTTGTTCATGTGGTAATATCATTAATATAAAGTCAACTATAAAAAAGGATATTTTTTTAGATGTTTGTTCTTTATGTCATCCTTTTTATACCGGACAACGTAAAATAATGGATACCAGAGGTAGAGTAGAAAAATTTAGTAAAAAGTTTAATAGAATTGGGTTTTAATTTTTATTTTATTTATTTATATCTATTATTTTTTTAATTAAATTTGTTTCTTTTAATAATTTTTTTTTTGTTAATGCATAATGCATTAATTTTAGTGCGTCTTTTGTGTATTTAGTATCAGGGTAATTATAGATCATATGTTTTATTCTATTAATTACAATTTTCCATTTTTTTTTTTTGAAATAAAATTTTGTAATTAATAATTCATTTTTTGATAATTGGTTTTTAATATAAATTAATCTTTTTTCTGAATCTTTTTTATATATACTATTTGGGTATTTTTTTATAATATTTAAAAAGTTTTTTTCAGATATTTTCATTAATGACATATCTTTTTCATCTGTATTTAATATAAAAAAATTATTGAATTTTTTATATGATATTTCCATATTTATTATTCCGTTCATATAGATCAGATAATCTTTATTTTCATATTTTGGGTATAATTTTAAAAATTTTTCTATAGTTGATTTTGCTTTATTTAATTTTTTATTTTTATAATATGCATAAATTAGATTTATTTTGATTTGTTTTGTGTATATTTCTTTATAATATCTTTGATCTATTTTTTTTAATTTATTTATAGCATTTTCATATTTTTTTTGTTTTAAAAGTTTTTGTGTTTTTATATATTCATTATAATAATATATATTATTTTTTATTTCTTTTTTTTGTGTTATATAAGAATACGCAATTGTTTTGTTTTGTATTAGATTTATTAATAGTAAAAATATTATTTTTATATATTTTTTTTTCATTTTAAATTTTATTTTGAGTTGTTTTTTATGTTTTATATTAAGCTTAAAGGAATAGTTTCAGAAAATCAATGCGGGAAAAGATTAGATTTAATTTTGGTTGATTTATTTCCTAATTATACACGTTCTTGTGTTAAGAAATGGATACTTAATGGTTATGTTTTTGTTGATAATATTTTAATTAATAAACCTAAAATGATTATTAAAAAATGTGTAAAAATTTTAGTTAATTTTAAATATATATCAAAAAGAATAGATTTACCTGAATATATTTTTTTAGATATTGTTTATGAAGATAATTTAATTATTGTTATAAATAAGCAATCTAATTTAATTGTTCATCCTAATCATAATAGTAATGGTGGTACTATTTTGAATGGTTTATTGTATTATTTTCCAGATATTAATGTTGTTCCTCGTTGTGGTATAATTCATAGATTGGATAAAAATACAACAGGTTTAATGGTAGTGGCTAAAACATTATATTCTTATTTAATGTTATCTAATGAGTTAAAAAATCGTAAATTTATTAAGGAATATGAGGCTATTGTTTTTGGTGATTTAATTAATGATGGAACAATTATTAAACCTATAAAACGTCATAAAATTAAAAGAGTTTGTATGATGGTTAGTGATGATGGTAAGGAAGCAATTACTCATTATAGTATAATATCAAAATATATTTATTGTACTCATGTAAGAATTTTATTAGAAACTGGTCGTACTCATCAAATTCGTGTACATATGTCTTATATTTCTCATCCATTGATAGGAGATATTTTATATGGAAAAAAAAAATATTTATCTGGTAAAAAACACATCATTATAAATAATGAATTACGTAGTTTTTCTAGGCAAGCTTTGCATGCTACTAGATTATTTTTTAAGCATCCTATTGGCAATATTTATATTAATTGTTTTTCTCCTTTACCTTCGGATATGAGTAGATTACTTTCTTTTTTATCTGATTATAAGATTACTAATGATTTTTAATTTTGTTTTTTATTTTTTTAAAATAATTTTATATAATTGGTGTTTTTTCTTTATTTAATGATTTTTTAAAATTTGAATTTAAATTTAAATGATCTTGTATCAGTTGTTCTGGTGTTAATGATAACCATTGTTTTAAAGATATATCTGCATAATATGAACTTTTAAATATTTCTAGAAATTTTAATGTTTCATTACCTATATTTTCTATATAATGTCCCATAGCAAATGGTATATATCCAACATCACCAGCTTTCATATCAAATGTTCTAGCTGTATCAGAAGATGCAAAAACTCCCATTTTTGCCTTTCCTATTATATAGTATTGCCATTCATCATTATTTGGATGCCAGTGTAATTCTCTTATTGCTCCTTTTTTTAATTCTACTAATGCAGCTGATATGTTTTTTGAAATTTTAAAATTAGATGTATCAGCTATTTTTATTTTTCCTTTTTTAAATTTTATTGCTTTTTTTACTGACATTTTATAGCTAAATTTTTTTTTGGAAATATATTTTTTGTTAATATTGTATTTGATTTTATTTTTTGTTCCTTGAAAAATATATTTTTCTTCTGGTTTTGGTAAAATATTAAAATTTTTTTTTGATATTTGAAAATTTTTAGATAATATATCTGTGGGTGTATGTTTAAACCAATCACTTAAGAGAAATGTACTATCTTCATCGAAATTACCATTATCAAAAGCTAGTATAAATTCACAACCATCTGGAATTAATCCTTGTATAGAATGTGGAATTCCTGGTGGAAAATACCATAAATCATCTGTTTTTATATTGTCTATAAAAAATTTTCCATTTGTATCCATTGCTGTTATCTGTGCATTTCCATATAACATATATGCCCATTCTGCTTCTTTATGCCAATGTAATTCTCTAATACCTCCTGTATTAAGACGCATATTTACACCTGATATTGTTTTTGATACAGTTAATTCTCTTTGTGTAATTTGTCTAGTCCATCCTCCACTTTCATTTCGAATGTGAGAATCGCTAAATGAAAATCTTAAATTTGGAAGAGTACCCTTGTCTGTTAATGGTGGATTTATAATATCTGGATTTTCTTGATCTCTTAACTCATTATGTGGACCAGGGTCACTTCCTCCTCTTGGTGTATTTAGATCAGATAATAACGATTTAGCATTTATTTTATTTGTTGTTGATATAGCTATTGCTCCGCTTGCAGCTAATTTCATAAAATTTCTTCTAGATATTAATTTCATAATTAATTTTATTTTCCTTATTATTTAGTTTTTAATATTAAAATATTATTTAAATAGTAAGATTTAATTTTGTATAATTAAATATTATTTTTTTTTTAAATATAATTATAAATTATATGTTTTTTTTTTATTTATTTTAAATATGATTTTATAAAAGAATATGAAAAATATACAATATATTTTAATTTTTGATTCTGGAATTGGTGGTTTGTATATTTATAAAAAAGTTAGTGAAAAATTACCTAATTATAATTATCTTTATTTTTTTGATAATATATTTTTTCCTTACAGTGAAAAATCAGAAGGATTTATTATTTTTAATACATTAAGAATAATAAGATCTATTATGAAAAGTTATTTATTATCTTTGATTGTTATAGCATGTAATACTGTTAGTACAATGATGTTATCATTATTACGTTCTTTAATAGATATTCCAATAGTTGGTGTAGTTCCTTCTATTGAACTTGCTGTTTCATTGACTAATAATGGTATAATAGGTTTAATTGCTACAAAAAATACTGTATCATGTTTATATATTAAAAAATTAGTTAAGAAATTTTCTAATAGATATAAGTTTTATTTATTGGGTTCTACTGAATTAGTACATATTGCTCAGAATAAGATATATGGGTTTGATATATCATTTGATAAAATTGTTTTTATTTTAAAATTTTTTACAGACATGTTGAAATTACCTGATGTAATAATTTTAGGTTGTACTCATTATTCTTTTTTATTATTGGAATTGGGTGAAATATTTGGTCCTAAAATTAAATTAATAGATTCCAGTTTAGTTTTTGTGAATCGTGTTTGTTCAGTAATAAAAAATAATAGTTATTTTTGTTCATATTTATATCCATTTAATAAAGTATTATGTTTAAAAATAGATAGTTCTTTATTAAATATATTTACTTTATTAAAAAAATATGGATTTATTGAGTTAGAACAGTTATATTTTTAATACAAAATTAAAATTTTTATAATTTTATTGACTTATTATTAAGTTAAAGTTATATTTTAGTTTCTGTTTTTTTTTATAGTTCTTTTAAAATTTTATTTTTTATTGTGTGAGTGTTTTTAAAAGCAAATTAAATATTTAATATATATAATTCACTTTGAATTTTATTTAGGGTTATAATTTAATTTTGTTTTTTTAGTCAGTATTAATTGAAGAGTTTGATCATAGCTCAGATTGAACGCTGGCGGCAAGCTTAACACATGCAAGTCGAGCGGCAACATAATTAAAGGCAACTTTAATTGATGGCGAGCGGCGGACGGGTGAGTAATATTTGGGGATCTACCTTAAGAAGGGGGATAACTATTGGAAACGATAGCTAATACCGCGTAATGTTTAACAACCAAAGTGGGGGATTTATATTTATATATAAACCTCATGTCTTTAGATGAACCCAAATGAGATTAGCTAGTAGGTAAGGTAATGGCTTACCTAGGCAACGATCTCTAGCTGGTCTGAGAGGATGTCCAGCCACACTGGAACTGAGAACGGTCCAGACTCCTACGGGAGGCAGCAGTGGGGAATATTGCACAATGGGCGAAAGCCTGATGCAGCTATGCCGCGTGTATGAAGAAGGCTTTTGGGTTGTAAAGTACTTTCAGTAGGGAAGAAGTCATATATACTAATAATATTAATGATTGACGTTACTTACAGAAGAAGCACCGGCAAACTCCGTGCCAGCAGCCGCGGTAATACGGGGGGTGCTAGCGTTAATCGGAATTACTGGGCGTAAAGAGCACGTAGGTGGTTTATTAAGTCAGATGTGAAATCCCTGAGCTTAACTTAGGAAGTGCATTTGAAACTGATAATGCTAGAGTTTCAGAGAGGGAGGTAGAATTCCAAGTGTAGCGGTGAAATGCGTAGATATTTGGAGGAATACCAGTGGCGAAGGCGGCCTCCTGGTTGAAAACTGACACTGAGGTGCGAAAGCATGGGGAGCAAACAGGATTAGATACCCTGGTAGTCCATGCTGTAAACGATGTCGACTTAAAGGATGTAGTTTTTAGCTATGTTCTTTGTAGCAAACGCGTTAAGTTGACCGCCTGGGGACTACGGCCGCAAGGCTAAAACTCAAATGAATTGACGGGGGCCCGCACAAGCGGTGGAGCATGTGGTTTAATTCGATGCAACGCGAATAACCTTACCTGGTCTTGACATCCACAGAAGTTTTTAGAGATAGAAATGTGCCTTTGGGAACTGTGAGACAGGTGCTGCATGGCTGTCGTCAGCTCGTGTTGTGAAATGTTGGGTTAAGTCCCGCAACGAGCGTAACCCCTGTTCTCTGTTGCCAACAGTTTAGCTGGGAACTCAGAGAAGACTGCCGGTGAAAAACCGGAGGAAGGTGGGGATGACGTCAAGTCATCATGGCCCTTACGACCAGGGCTACACACGTGCTACAATGGCGTATACAAAGGGAAGCGAACTCGCGAGTGTAAGCAGAACCCATAAAGTGCGTCTCAGTTCGGACTAGAGTCTGCAACTCGACTCTATGAAGTCGGAATCGCTAGTAATCGTAGATCATCATGCTACGGTGAATACGTTCTCGGGCCTTGTACACACCGCCCGTCACACCATGGAAGTGCTCTGCAAAAGAAGTGAGTAGTTTAACTTATATTATGTAAGAGGACGCTTACCACTTTGTGGCTCATGACTGGGGTGAAGTCGTAACAAGGTAACCGTAGGGGAATCTGCGGTTGGATCACCTCCTTAAATATATTATATTTTATTTTAATTTTTTTTGTTTTTAATATGCTCACACAGTTTTTTTTATTTTTTAATTTTATTAGTCCCTTTCGTCTAGAGGGTTAGGACCTCGCCCTTTCACGGCGGTAACGGGGGTTCAAATCCCCCAGGGGACAAATAATGTTCTTTTAAAATTTGGTTATTTATAGATTTGTTTTAAACATTTATGGGTTGCAAGGTTAAGTTAATTAAGCGTATACGGTGGATGCCTAGGCAATCAGAGGCGATGAAGGACGTGTTAATCTGCGATAAGCATCGGTAAGGTGATATGAACCGTTATAACCGGTGATTTCCGAATGGGGAAACCTGATATATATAATTGTATATCACTTTAATGTAAATTATAAGTGTCAACTAAGAGAACTGAAACATCTAAGTATCTTAAGGAAAAGAAATCAATTGAGATTCCCTTAGTAGTGGCGAGCGAAAGGGGATTAGCTCTGAATTATAATTTAGTAATATATATTAGTAGAATAAATTGGAAAATTTAGCTATAAAGGGTGATAGTCCCGTATATGAAAATATTGTTATTAAAGATTCTAAGAGTAGAACGAGACACGAGAAATCTTGTTTGAAGATAGGGGGACCATCCTCTAAGGCTAAATACTCCTGATTGACCGATAGTGAACTAGTACCGTGAGGGAAAGGTGAAAAGAACCCCGGTTAGGGGAGTGAAATAGAACCTGAAATCGTATACGTACAAGCAGTAGGAGCTTCGTATTTAAGAAGTGACTGCGTACCTTTTGTATAATGGGTCAGCGAGTTGTATTTTGTAGCAAGGTTAACAGTATATGGGAGCCGTAGGGAAACCGAGTCTTAATTGGGCGTTAAGTTTCAAAATACAGACCCGAAACCCGGTGATCTAGCCATGAGCAGGTTGAAGGTTAGTTAATTCTAATTGGAGGACCGAACCGACTGATGTTGAAAAATCAGCGGATGACTTGTGGCTAGGGGTGAAAGGCCAATCAAACCGGGAGATAGCTGGTTCTCCTCGAAAGCTATTTAGGTAGCGCCTTATAAATTCATCTTTAGGGGTAGAGCACTGTTTCGGTCAGGGGATTTACCGATCTACTAACCCGTTGCAAACTTCGAATACTAAAGAATGTTATTATAGGAGACACACAGCGGGTGCTAAGATCCGTTGTGGAAAGGGAAACAGCCCAGATCGCCAGCTAAGGTCCCTAAGTTATAGTTAAGTGGGAAACGATGTAAGAAGTCTTAAACAACCAGGATGTTGGCTTAGAAGCAGTCATCATTTAAAGAAAGCGTAATAGCTCACTGGTCTAGTCATTTTGCGCGGAAGATTTAACGGGGCTAAATTATACACCGAAGCTGCGACAGCAATATTTTTATTTTATTGTTGGGTAGAGGAGCGTTCTGTAAGCTGATGAAGATGTATTGAAAAATATGTTGGAGGTATCAGAAGTGCGAATGCTGACATGAGTAACGATAAAGCAGGTGTAAAACCTGCTCGCCGAAAAACTAAGGTTTCCTGTCCTACGTTAATCGTGGCAGGGTTAGTCGAAACCTAAGGCGAGGCCGAAAGGCGTAGTCGATGGACAACAGGTTAATATTCCTGTACTTGATTTTATTAATGATGGGGGGACGGAGAAGGTTATATCATCCAAATATTGGATTATTTGGTTTAAGCGTGTAGATGAGATTTATAGGAAAATCCGTAAATCTATAAACATTAAGGCGTTATGACGAGATTCATTATCGAATTTAAGTGATAAATACCATGCTTCCTAGAAAAGCCTCTAATTTTTTTAGAAATAATATCAATTCGTACTACAAACCGACACAGGTAGTTAGGTAGAGAATACTAAGGCGCTTGAGAGAACCCAGGTGAAGGAACTAGGCAAAATAGTGCCGTAACTTTGGGAGAAGGCACGCTGATATTAGGTGAAAACAATTTACTTGTTCAGCTGAAATCAGTCGCAGAGAATAGCTGGCTGCAACTGTTTATTAAAAACATAGCACTGTGCAAACATGTAAGTGGAAGTATACGGTGTGACGCCTGCCCGGTGCCGGAAGGTTAATTGAAGGGGTTAAAGAGAAATCTTGAAGCTCTAGATTGAAGCCCCGGTAAACGGCGGCCGTAACTATAACGGTCCTAAGGTAGCGAAATTCCTTGTCGGGTAAGTTCCGACCTGCACGAATGGCGTAATGATGGCCAGACTGTCTCCACCTGGGACTCAGTGAAATTGAATTCGCTGTGAAGATGCAGCGTAACTACGGCAAGACGGAAAGACCCCGTGAACCTTTACTATAGCTTGACACTGGATTTGAAATATTAATGTGCAGGATAGGTGGGAGTTAGTGAAGTATAGATGTAAGTTTATATGGAAACGTCCTTGAGATACCACCCTTTGATGTTTTAAATTCTAACCTAGTAGGATACAACTACAGAGACAGTGTCTGGTGGGTAGTTTGACTGGGGCGGTCTCCTCCTAAAGAGTAACGGAGGAGCACAAAGATCGGCTAATCACGGTCGGATATCGTGAGTTTAGTGTAAAGGCAAAAGCCGGTTTAACTGGGAGCGTGACGGCGCGACCAGATGCGAAAGCAGGTCTTAGTGATCCGGTGGTTCTGAATGGAAAGGCCATCGCTCAACGGATAAAAGGTACTCCGGGGATAACAGGCTAATACCGCCCAAGAGTTCATATCGACGGCGGTGTTTGGCACCTCGATGTCGGCTCATCACATCCTGGGGCTGAAGCAGGTCCCAAGGGTATGGCTGTTCGCCATTTAAAGTGGTACGCGAGCTGGGTTTAGAACGTCGTGAGACAGTTCGGTCCCTATCTGTCGTGGTCGATGGAAGATTGAGGAGAGCTGCTTTTAGTACGAGAGGATCGAAGTGGACGCATCCCTGGTGTTCGGGTTGTTACGCCAGTAGCAATGCCCGGTAGCTATATGCGGAAAGGATAAGAGCTGAAAGCATCTAAGCACGAAACCTACTCCAAGATTAATCTTCCCAGAGATTAAATCTCCTAAAGGGATGTTGAAGATAACAACGTTGATAGGCTGAATGTGTAAGCATAGTAATATGTTTAGCTAATCAGTACTAATATCCCGTGAGTCTTAACCTTGCAACACCATAAATGTTTTTTTAATATATTTTAATTTTTATTCTATGATTTCTTTAAAATTTTTTCATACTTTGGGTATAGATTTATATTCTAGGGGTATTTTTTTTGCTAAAACTATTGGTATTATTAGTAAATATTGGTTTATTTGTCGTAAATTAAATATACCATTTATTTTATTAGGTTGTGGTAGTAATGTATTTTTTTTAAATAATTATTCTGGATTAGTAATAATAAATTTAATTAAGGGAATTTTTATTGAAGAAAAATTAGATGTATGGTTGTTACATGTAAAATCTGGTGAAATTTGGCATGATTTAGTTAAATATACTATGAATATTGGTATTTTTGGATTAGAAAATTTAGCTTTTATTCCTGGTTCTGTAGGATCGGCAGCTGTTCAAAATATTGGTGCATATGGATTAGAATTTAAAGATATATGTGAATATGTAGAAATTACTAATTTAAATAATCTTAAAGTTTATAGATTTAAAGTTAAAGATTGCTTATTTGGTTATCGTAGTAGTATTTTTATGTATGGTTTAAAAAGAAAATATATAGTAACTGCTGTTGGTATCAGATTAAATAAAAAATGGTGTTCTATTACTAATTATATTAATTTTAATATTAAGTTTTTTACTCCAATAAAAATATATAATGTTATATATAATATACGTAAAAGTAAAATTCCAGATCCTAAATTAATTGGAAATGTTGGTAGTTTTTTTAAGAATCCTATTATACATTTAAAGTTATTTAAAAAAATATTATTTAAATATAAGAATATACCTTATTATAAAATGTTAAATGGAACTATAAAATTATCTGGTGGATGGTTAATTGATAAATGTGGATTAAAAGGATATTCTATAGGTGGAGCTTCTATTAATACAAAACAATCGTTGGTAATTTTAAATATTAATAATGCTACATCTGATGATATTATATGTTTAGCACGCAAAATTCGTATTGATGTAAATAATAAATTTAATGTTTGTCTTATCCCTGAAGTAAGATTTATTGGTAAATATGGAGAAATCAATCCGTTAAGTATAATTTAATGAATAATTTTATTATTTTATTTAGAATATTATATATGTTAAATAAATATAGATTATGTTCTTTAAATATGTTTGTTAATTATTTGGGATTGAGTGATATTTTAATTAAGAGATTTATTAAAAAGTTAAAATTTATGGGAGTATATATATTAAAATTTAATACTTTTGATACCGTTATTTATTTTTCTTTAAATATTTTTGAATTTTTAGATCAGATTAAAATTTTAAATAAATTAAAATTTAATAATCGTGTTTTTTTTATTCCTATAGTTGATTCTACTAATAATTTTTTATTAAGGCGTATGAATATTTTAAGATTGGGTGATGTTTGTATTTCTGAGCATCAAACAAATGGTAGAGGACGTTTTAATAAAATTTGGTTTTCTCCGTTAATTGGAAATATATATTTTTCTATGTTTTGGAATATTTGTGATAGTTCGATTTCTATTACTAATTTAAGTATAATAGTAAGTAAAATGATTATAAAAATTTTGTCTAAGTTTGGTGTTGCGAATGTTACATTTAAATTACCTAATGATATTTATTTAAATAATAAAAAAATATCTGGTGTTTTAATTGATGTTGTTTATAAATCTAATGGGTATAGAAAGATAGTTATTGGTATTGGATTGAATTTGTCTCCAATTTATGATATTTTTTATAATTTTCATTATATAAATTTAAAAATATGTAACACTTTTATTGATAGGAATTTATTAATTTCTAATTTAATTAATAATTTATTTATTGTTATGTATAAATCGAATTTTAATAAATTTTATAGATTATTTAATTAATTTTTTATTAATAAATTATATTATTTGGTTTTTATATTTTTTATTATTTATTTTATAATTATAAGTTTTATTTAATATTAATTTTGTTCTCTTTTTAGTAGGTAATATATTTTTTATTAAATTTATTTTATTTGTAATATTACATATTAAATTTAGTTAATTAAATAATTCTTTTTTAGTTAAATTATTAATTTTTTTATTAAAAATATTCTTTGTATTTATCTCTATTTTTATATAGATTTAATAATCTATCTTTATATCATATTTTAAAAATTTTTCTGAGGTATGAACATATATACTAAAATCAATTAAATCTGATAAAATTTTTTTATTTATTTTTTTTTTATTTATAAGTTTTTATTTGTGAAATATTTATTTCTTCTAATATTAGAATATTAATTTTATTAGTTTTAATGTATTTATTTTTTATAATATCGTAGTTTAAATGTGAATATTTAGGTATTTTTATTTTATTTTTTTCTGATTTTACTTTTTGTAAAAATTTTTTTAAATTTTTGAAATTATATTATTCAGGAAAATCTTTTTTATTGATTATTTTTTTTCAGGTTTTTATTTTAATATAATAAATTATCTGTACTTACATTAGTGATCTTTATTTTCAAATATTCTTTTAAAAGTTTTTTTATTATTTGTGCTAAAGTTATTTTTCCTTATGTTACAGTACCAGTTATTCCTATTATATATGGTGTATTATTTTCAATTTTTTTTATTTTTTTTATTCATTTTTGGGTTTTAAATCATTCAAATTTATTATTAAATATATTTTATATATTAAAGGGCTATTGTTAAATAGTATATTGTCTTATTTAATTTTATTGTTTAAATTTTTCTTGCATAAAAAATATTATTTCGTACAATTGTAACAAAATTAATTTTATTAATTGCCGGCTTAGCTCAGCAGGTAGAGCAACTGACTTGTAATCAGTAGGTCACCAGTTCGATTCCGGTAGCCGGCATTGATAAATATTAGTTAATGGTGGGGTTCCCGAGCGGTTAAAGGGAGCAGACTGTAAATCTGCCGTCATTGACTTCGAAGGTTCGAATCCTTCCCCCACCAATTTGTACATAAATATTTCTTATAATGCGAGTATCGTATAACGGCTATTACCTTAGCCTTCCAAGCTAATGATACGGGTTCAATTCCCGTTACTCGCTCATTTTTTATAGATTTATTATTGTGATTGTTATAATTTTATAATATTTTTTATTGTAATAATTATCAAGAATTTAAATATAATATTATTTACTTAATATTAATATAATTTTTGTATTATTTTTGATTAGGAATATTTTATGAATGTTAAATTAGGAGTAAAAAAAAAAAAAAGAATATTAGAATATATTAAATGGTTTTCTATATTTTTATTAATTTTTTTCTTAATTATAGAGAATTATTTTTTCAACGTACATATTTGGTATGTACGTATTTTATTTTTGTTATTTACAATTTTTATGTTAAGTTTATTATTTATTTGTACTGATAAGGGTAAAAGAGCTATTTCTTTTTTTTACGAATCTAAGTTAGAAATGTATAAAGTTGTTTGGCCTACATTAAAGAAAACTTTTTATACAACATTGATTGTTTTAGTAGTAACTTTATTACTTTCTTTAATTTTATGGTGTTTAGATACTATTTTTATTTATTTTGTTTCTTTTTTTACTAGATTGAGATTTTAAAATGTTAGATAATTTTAAAAAACGATGGTATGTTGTTCAAGTATATTCTGGTTTTGAATCCCGGGCGGTTGATGCTTTGAAGAAACATATAAAAATGTATAAAATGGAAAATTTATTTAGTAAAATTTTAGTTCCTACGGAAGAAGTTGTAGAAATTAGAGGAGGTCATCGTCGAAAAAGTGAACGTAGATTTTTTCCGGGATATGTTTTGGTTAAGATGTCAATGACTAATGAAAGTTGGCATTTAGTTAAAGGAGTTCCTCGTATTATGGGGTTTATAGGTGGTACTTCTGATTCACCATCACCAATTAGTGACAAAGAAGTTATTCTTATTTTTGATAAACTTAAACAAATAGGTGATAAACCTAGACCTAAAGTTTTATTTGAAATTGGTGAACTTGTTAGAATTAATGATGGTCCATTTATAGATTTTAATGGTATTGTAGAGAAAGTTGATTATGATAAAAGCCGTTTAACTGTATCAGTCTCTATTTTTGGGAGATCTACTCCTGTAGAATTAGATTTTAATAAAGTTGAAAAGGATAATTATAAATAATTTTTTAATTTTATATTTAAATTTGGAATTTATTATATGGTAAAGAAAATTAAGATATTTATTAAGTTACAAGTACCAGCTGGTAGTGCTACACCAGCTCCTCCTGTCGGCCCTTCTTTAGGACAACATGGTATTAATATAATGGAGTTTTGTAATGATTTTAATAATAGAACTATAAATATTGAAAAAGGTGTTCCTATACCTGTAATTATTACAGTATATGTTGATCGATCTTTTACCTTTATAATAAAGAGTCCACCTGTATCTGTATTAATTAAAAAAGCTATTAATATTAAATTAGGTTCTAGTAATTGTAAAAATAATAAGGTTGGTAAAATTACGATTAATCAACTGGAAGATATTGCTAATATTAAAAGATTAGATATGACAGGTTCAGATATTAATAAATTGATTTCATCCATTAAAGGTACTGCCATTTCTATGGGTGTAGATATAGAGGAATAAATAAAGTTATGATAATTATTTCTAAGCGAAGAAAATATATGTTAAAGGATAATTTTTTAAAATTTAAATTACATAGTTTTGATAAAGTAATTATATCTATTCAGAAATATCAGAGTTTGAATTTTATTGAAAGTGTAGATGTTTCCGTTAATTTAGGTATTAATATTAATAAACCCGATCAACATGTTAGTGGTATGGTTGTTTTACCTTATGGTACAGGTAGAAATGTCAAAATTATTGTTTTTACTAAAGATATTGACAATTTATTATTAAAAGAATTAAGTGTTGATATGATTGGTATGGAAGATTTAGTATATAAAATTAAAAATGGTTTTAAGGATTTTAATTTAGTTATTGCAACACCTGAATCTATGTCTATGGTAGGTACATTAGGTAGTATTTTAGGTCCTAAAGGATTGATGCCTAATCCTAAGTTAGGTACTGTTACCAATAATATTGTCAAAGCTGTTAAGGATGCAAAATCTGGTCAGATACGTTTTTGTAATGATAAAAATGGTATCATTCATTCTATGATTGGTAAGGTAAATTTTGATGTATTTAAAATAAAGGAAAATTTAAGAATATTTTTACTTTCCTTAATAAAATTTAAACCTATTTCTTTTAAAGGTCTATATATAAAAAAAATTACTATTTCTAGTACAATGGGTTTAGGTTATCCGATTAAGTATAATGATTTTTTATCTTAAAATAAAATTATTGTTTTATATTTTTTGAATAATTGTTAATATAATTTATTTTATTATTGTAATTTTAATTAAATAATAGTAAAATCATCTATTAGTTTGTCATATTAAAATATTATTGTTCATGTGGATATATTATGCGGTTAAGTATTTTTGATAAAAAATCAATAATTTTGGAAATAAAAAAAATAATTGATTGTTCTTTATCCATAGTAGTTGCAGATATATCTGGTATTAAGGTTAATGTTATGACTTATTGGCGTAAATTAGCTCGTGAAAATAATATTTATTTACGTGTTTTACGTAATAATTTATTATTTAGAATCGTACAGGGTACAAAATATGAATGTCTAAAAAAAAAATTTATTGGACCTACTATTGTTGCTTTTTCTTTAAAGTGCCCTTTAGATTCAATTAAGTTGTTTAAGAAATTTTTAGATGAAGAAAAGAAATTGAAAATAAAATGTTTATTTTATGATGATAAGTATTTACCTTCAAAAGAAATTTATAGTTTATCTAAATTTCCTTCATACAATGAAGCTATTATATTAATTTTATTTATTTTAAAAGAAATTAGTATTTTTAGTTTTATTAAGGTTTTATTAAATATTTATTATGTTAAAAATAATAATATTAATTAATTTTATTTTTAGATTTTAAATATTAATATTTTATTTTTAAATATATTAGTTTTTTTAGGGTTTTATAAATTTTGGAATTTTAAATTATGTCTATTAATCAAGATCAAATTATAGATGCAGTATCTAAAATGTCTGTAATGGATATTATGAAATTAGTTTCAGCTATGGAAAAAAAATTTGGTGTTTCTTCTTCTTCATTAGTTGCTAATAAAGATACTCAATTAATTAAACAAGTTGAAGTTGAGGAAAAAACTGAATTTGATATTTATTTAAAAGATTTTGGTAGTAATAAAATTTCCGTGATAAAAGCTATTCGTAGTACCATAAGTTTGGGATTAAAAGAAGCTAAGGATTTGGTGGAATCAGCTCCAGTTCTTATAAAAGGATCTATTTCTAAAATTGAAGTAGATAAAATTAAAGATATATTAGAAAAGGCTGGTGCTCAAATAGAAATTAAATAAGTTATTGATTTGTATTAATTATATTTTATTTTTAGATTTTTAATTTAATATATTAGAATTTTTATATTTAATTAGTTTATATTAGTTATTTTTTTATTGGTGATTACATGGTATATTCTTATACCGAAAAAAAAAGAATTCGTAAAAGTTTTGGTAAACGACCACAAGTTTTAAATATACCTAATTTACTTTCTATACAACTTGATTCTTTTGATAAATTTATTAAACAAGATTTAACAGGTAAATATGGTTTAGAGTCTTCTTTTCGTTCTATTTTTCCTATAAAAAGTTATGATAATAATGTTGAGTTACAATATATAACTTATAGTTTAGGTGAACCAGGTTTTGATGTTCAAGAATGTAAAATAAGAGGAGTAACATATTCTTCCCCTTTACGTGTTAAATTACGTTTATTATTATATGTGTTTGAAAATTCAAAAAAGATATTAAAAAGTGATAAAGAACAAGAAGTATATATGGGAGAAATACCATTAATGACATTTAATGGTACTTTTATAGTTAATGGTACTGAAAGAGTGGTTGTTTCTCAATTACATCGTAGTCCTGGTGTATTTTTTGATAGTGATAAGGGGAAAACTCATTCTTCTGGTAAAGTTTTATATCATGCACGTATTATTCCATACAGAGGATCTTGGTTAGATTTTGAATTTGATCCAAAGGATAATTTATTTGTTCGTATTGATCGTAGACGTAAATTACCTGTGACTATTATACTTAGAGCTATGGGTTATTCTGTTGAAGATATTTTGGGTATATTTTTTGATAGTGTTATATATAAGTTAAATAATAATGGTACATTTAGAATGGAATTGATTCCTTCTCGTTTAAGAGGTGAGATAGTTTGTTTTGATGTTATTGTTAATAATTTTTTATATGTTGAAAAAGGTCGTAGAATATCTGCTAAACATATTAATAAATTAATTAGTGATAATATTAAATATATTGATGTACCTTTTGATTATTTGATAGGTAAAGTATTGATTAAAAATCATTATAGTTTTATTACTGGTGAATTAATATTATCTGCTAATGATAAGTTGACATTAAATAATCTAAATAAATTGAAAGAATCTAATTGTTTTTCAATTCATACTATTTTTACTAATGATTTAGATCATGGTTCTTATATTTCTGAAACTATACGTATTGATCCTACTATTGATAATTTAACTGCATTATTAGAAATTTATAGAATGATGAGACCAGGTGAACCACCAACACGTGAAACAGCGGAAATTTTATTTGAAAATTTATTTTTTTCTGAAGAACGTTATGATCTTTCATCAGTCGGTAGAATGAAATTTAATCGTTCTTTAAGGCGTAATGTTGTAAATGGTAGTAGTATTTTAGATAAAAGTGATATTGTAGATGTGATTAAGAAATTGATTGCTATTAGAAATGGTAAAGGTGAAATTGATGATATAGATCATTTAGGTAATAGGCGTGTTAGATCTGTAGGTGAAATGATAGAAAATCAATTTCGTATAGGTTTGGTTAGAGTTGAGAGAGCTGTTAAAGAGCGTATTTCAGCAAGTGAATTAAGTTCTTTAATGCCTCAGGATATTGTAAATGCAAAACCAATATCTGCTTCTATAAAGGAATTTTTTTGTTCTAGTCAGTTATCACAATTTATGGATCAAAATAATCCTTTATCAGAAATTACTCATAAAAGACGTATTTCAGCGTTAGGACCTGGTGGTTTAACTAGAGAACGAGCTGGTTTTGAAGTTCGTGATGTTCATCCTACTCATTATGGTAGAGTTTGTCCTATAGAAACTCCTGAAGGGCCTAATATAGGATTAATTAATTCTCTTTCGGTTTATGCAAGGACAAATGAATATGGTTTTTTAGAAACACCATATCGTTTAGTTAAAAAAGGTTTATTAACTGATGAGATTCATTATTTATCTGCAATTGAAGAAGGGATGTATATTATAGCTCAAGCTAGTACTAATTTTGATCATTTTGGAAAATTTTTGGATGATTTTATTATTTGTCGTCATAAAGGGGAAGCGAGTTTATTTCATATTAAACAAATTCATTATATGGATGTTTCTACACAACAAATAGTTTCGGTTGGTGCTTCTCTTATTCCTTTTTTAGAACATGATGATGCTAATCGTGCATTAATGGGTGCTAATATGCAAAGACAAGCTATTCCTACTTTAATATCTGAAAAACCTTTAGTGGGTACGGGAATGGAACGTGTTGTTGCAGTTGATTCTGGTGTTACTATTATCGCTAAGAGAAGCGGTGTAGTTCAACATGTGGATGCAGATCGTATTGTTATTAAAGTAAATGAATGGGAAATTATTTCTGAAAATTATGGTATTGATATATATAATTTAATCAAATATGCTCGTTCTAATCAGAATACATGTATCAATCAGAGCCCATGTGTTTTTTTAGGTGATGTTATAAGTGCAGGTGATGTTTTAGCTGATGGATCAGCTACAGATTTAGGGGAATTAGCTTTAGGTCAGAATATGAGAGTTGCATTTATGCCATGGAATGGATATAACTTTGAAGATTCTATTTTAATATCTGAGCGTGTAGCTCAAAAAGATAGATTTACTACTATTCATATACAAGAACTATCTTGTATATCTAGAGATACAAAATTAGGACAAGAAGAAGTTACATCTGATATTCCTAATGTTGGTGAATCTGCTTTATCTAAATTAGACGAATCTGGAATAGTTTATATTGGTGCTGAAGTTAAGGGTGGTGATATTTTAGTCGGTAAAGTTACACCTAAAGGTGAAACACAATTGACTCCAGAAGAAAAATTATTAAGAGCAATTTTTGGTGAAAAAGCATCAGATGTTAAAGATTCATCACTAAGAGTTCCTAATGGTGTATTTGGAACTGTAATTGGTGTTCAAATCTTTACTAGAGATGGTGTTTCTAAAGATAAAAGAGCATTAGAGATTGAAAATATGGAATTGGATCAGGTTGAAAAGGATCTTAAATATGAGTTGAAAATTATTCAAAATGATTTATTTATTAGAATAAGAAAATTTTTATTGTCTTTGTATTTATGTAATATTGATGTTAATAAATTAAATAATGATAAATTATTTGATATTAAATTAGATAGTAAAAAAGATCAGACTATATTAGATGATTTTTATAAAAAATATAAGATATTAAATAATAATTTTTTAAAAAAATTTGATGATAAAAAACGTAAAGTCGTACAAGGTGATGAATTACCTCCTGGAATATTAAAAATAGTTAAGGTTTATTTAGCCATTAGACGTCATATTCAATTAGGAGATAAAATGGCCGGTCGTCATGGTAATAAAGGTGTAATTTCTAAAATTAATCCTATTGAAGATATGCCTTATGATGAGAATGGTGTGCCAGTTGATATAGTACTTAATCCATTAGGAGTACCATCTCGTATGAATATTGGTCAAATTTTAGAAACACATTTAGGTATGGCTGCAAAAGGTATAGGTGAAAAGATTGATTTGATGTTAAAAAATTCCGTTAATGTGTCAAATATTCGTAAATTTATAAAGAAGATTTATGGTTTAGGTGGTTTTAAGTACCAAAATTTTGATTTTGATAGTTTTACTGAGAAAGAAATATTAGATTTGGCATTAAATTTAAAAGATGGTTTTCCTGTATCTAGTCCTGTTTTTGATGGTGCTGATGAAGAAGAGATTAAAAAAATGTTATCTTTAGGTGGTTTTCCTTCTTCTGGACAAATTGTTTTATTTGATGGACGTACTGGTGAAAAATTTGAACAATCTGTTACAGTGGGTTATATGTATATGATGAAACTTAATCATTTAGTTGATGATAAAGTTCATGCTCGTTCTACAGGTTCTTATAGTCTTGTTACTCAACAACCCTTAGGTGGTAAAGCTCAATTTGGTGGTCAAAGATTTGGTGAGATGGAGGTTTGGGCACTTGAAGCATATGGTGCTGCTTACACTCTGCAAGAAATGTTAACTGTTAAATCTGATGATGTTATAGGTCGTACTAAAATGTATAAAAATATTGTTGATGGTAATCATCAAATGGAACCTGGTATGCCTGAATCTTTTAATGTTTTATTAAAGGAAATTCGTTCTTTAGGTATAAATATTGAATTAGAAGAAGAATAATTTTAATTGTATGTTTTTTATATATATAATAATTTATTTATTTTTTTAAAAATTTTATCTTATATTTTAGGGTTTTTAGTGAAAAATTTAATTAATATTTTTAAATCGCAAAGTAAAATAGAAGAATTTAATGCAATTAAGATATCGTTAGCTTCTCCAGATGTTATTCGTTCTTGGTCATATGGTGAAGTTAAAAAACCAGAAACTATAAATTATCGTACTTTTAAACCTGAAAGGGATGGTTTATTTTGCGCAAGAATTTTTGGTCCAATAAAAGATTATGAATGTTTGTGTGGAAAATATAAAAGATTAAAACATCGTGGGGTAGTTTGTGAAAAATGTGGTGTTGAGGTAACTCAAAGTAAAGTACGTCGTGATCGTATGGGTCATATTGAATTAGCTGCTCCTATAGCTCATATTTGGTTTTTAAAATCTTTACCTTCTCGTATTGGTTTATTATTAGATATGCCTTTGAAAGATATTGAACGTGTTTTATATTTTGAGTCTTATGTTGTTGTTGAATCTGGTGACACTTCTTTAAAAAGATATCAAATTTTATCTGAGGAACAATATTTAAATTATTTAGAAGAGTATGATGATAATTTTGATGCACAAATAGGTGCTGAAGCTATACAGAATTTATTAAAATTAATAGATATTAAACAAGAATGTATAAATTTACGTATTATATTAGATGAAATTAGTTCTGATACCAAACGTAAAAAAATTACTAAACGTATTAAATTATTGGAATCATTTATATCTTCTGGTAATAAACCTGAATGGATGATTTTCACTGTACTTCCAATTTTACCACCTGATTTAAGACCTTTAGTACCATTAGATGGTGGCAGATTTGCTACATCTGATCTTAACGATTTATATAGAAGAGTTATTAATCGTAATAACAGATTAAAAAGACTTTTAGATTTATCTGCTCCTGATATTATTGTTCGTAATGAAAAACGTATGCTGCAAGAAGCAGTTGATGCATTATTAGATAATGGTCGTAGAGGTAGAGCTATTACTGGTTCTAATAAGAGGCCGTTAAAATCTTTGGCTGATATGATAAAAGGTAAACAAGGTAGATTTCGTCAAAACTTATTAGGAAAACGCGTTGATTATTCTGGTAGATCAGTAATAACTGTTGGTCCATATCTTCATTTAAATCAATGTGGCTTGCCTAAAAAAATGGCATTAGAATTATTTAAGCCATTTATATATGGTAAATTAGAACTAAATGGATTTGCAACAACTATAAAATCTGCTAAAAAAATGGTTGAACGCGAGGAATCTATAGTATGGGATATTTTAGATGAAGTAATAAAAGAACATCCTGTGTTATTAAATCGTGCACCTACTTTACATCGTTTAGGTATACAAGCATTTGAACCAATTTTAATTGAAGGAAAAGCAATTCAATTACATCCATTGGTTTGTGCTGCGTATAATGCTGATTTTGATGGTGATCAAATGGCTGTACATGTTCCTTTAACTTTAGAAGCGCAGTTGGAAGCTAGGTCCTTAATGATGTCTACTAATAATATTTTATCTCCTGCTAATGGTGAACCTATAATTGTTCCATCTCAAGATGTTGTTTTAGGTTTATATTATATGACAAAGAGTAAAATAAATGCTCGTGGTGAAGGTATGTATTTTAAAGATCCTAAGGAAGTTGAACGTGTCTATTGTATGGGTATTATTGAATTACATGCTTTTATTAAAGTTCGTATTACTGAATATGAAAAAGATTCAAATGGCATATTGATTAAAAAAATAATTTTGGTAGATACTACAGTTGGTCGTGCTATTTTGTGGATAATTGTACCTAAAGGTTTGTCTTATTCTATAGTTAATCTTACTTTAGGTAAAAAATCTATATCTAAAATGTTAAATATTTGTTATAGAATATTAGGTTTAAAATATACTGTTATTTTTGCTGATCAAATTATGTATACTGGTTTTGCTTATGCTGCTAAATCTGGTGTATCTGTAGGTATTAATAATATTGTTATTCCTATTGAAAAAGCCGCTATCATTTCTGAAGCTGAGGTTGAAGTTGCAGAGATTCAGGAACAATTTCAGTCAGGTTTAGTTACATCAAGTGAAAGGTATAATAAAGTTATAGATATTTGGGCTTCAGCTAATGAACGTGTTGCTCAAGCTATGATGAAAAATTTATCAGTTGAGTTCGTTTTAAATATTAATAATAAAAGAGTAAAGCAATCTTCTTTTAATAGTATATTTATGATGGCAGATTCTGGAGCTAGAGGTTCAGCTGCTCAAATTAGACAATTAGCGGGTATGCGAGGTTTAATGGCTAAACCAGATGGATCAATTATAGAAACTCCTATTACTGCTAATTTTCGTGAAGGGTTAAATGTATTACAATATTTTATATCTACACATGGTGCTAGAAAAGGACTTGCAGATACAGCTTTGAAGACAGCTAATTCCGGTTATTTAACTAGACGTTTGGTTGATGTAGCACAAGATTTGGTAGTTACTGAATTAGATTGTGGCACTCTTGATGGTATTTTTATGACCCCATTAATTGAGGGTGGTGATATTAAAGAATCTTTACGAGAAAGAGTTTTAGGTAGAGTTGTTGCCGAAGATTTATTATATCATGATATGTCAAAGGTATTAGTTAAACGTAATATTTTATTAGATGAGTATTGGTGTAATATTTTAGAAGATCATTCAATTGATGTAATAAAAGTGCGTTCTGTTGTTTCATGTGAAACTAATTTTGGTGTTTGTTCTTATTGTTATGGTCGTGATTTGGCTAGAGGACATATTATTAATAAAGGAGAAGCGATTGGTGTTATCGCAGCTCAATCTATAGGTGAACCTGGAACTCAGTTAACTATGCGTACTTTTCATATTGGTGGAGCTGCTTCAAGAGCAGCTTTATCTTCTAATATACAAGTTAAAAATAATGGTAGAATAAAATTAATTAATGCAAAGACAGTATTAAATTCTGATAATATGTTAGTTGTTATTTCTAGAAATGTAGAACTAAAAGTGATAGATGAATTTGGACGCATTAAGGAAAGTTATAAGGTACCATATGGGGCTGTTATAGTTAAAGGTGATGGTGAATATGTAAATTCTGGTGAAATTATTGCTAATTGGGATCCACATACTATGCCTGTTATATCTGAAATTAATGGTTATTTAAAATTTGTTGATATGATTGATGGTCAAACAATTACAAGACAAACTGATGAATTAACTGGATTATCTTCTGTAGTTATTATGGATACTACTGAACGTATGTTAGGTGGTAAAGATTTACGTCCTTCTTTAAAAATTGTTAATGATATTGGTGGTGATATATTTATTTCAGGATTAGATACACCTGTTCAATATTTTTTGCCTAATAGAGCTATTTTACAATTAAGTGATGGTATTTATGTTAATGCTGGAGATATCCTAGCACGTGTACCTCAAGAATCTGGAGGTACTAAGGATATTACAGGTGGTTTACCTCGTGTTGCTGATTTATTTGAAGCTAGAAGACCTAAAGAATCTGCTATTTTAGCTGAAATAAGTGGTGTTATATCTTTTGGTAAAGAAACTAAAGGTAAACGTAGATTATTAATTACTCCAAATAATAATGATGAACATGTATATGAAGAGATGATTCCTAAATGGCGTCAATTAAATGTTTTAGAAGGTGAAAATGTTAATAAGGGGGATATTATTTCAGATGGTTCTGAAGCATCTCAAGATATATTAAGATTGAGAGGGGTTAATGCAGTTACAGATTATATAGTAAATGAAGTTCAAGATGTTTATCGTTTACAAGGGGTTAAAATAAATGATAAACATATAGAAATAATTGTTCGTCAGATGTTACGTAAAGCTACTATATTGAATCCAGGTGATTCAAAATTTTTAAGTGGTGAACAATTAGAATATTCGCTTATTAAGATTGAAAATCTTAAATTAAAATCTAAAGGTAAAAAGCTTATAGTTTTTATGAGAGATTTATTGGGTATTACTAAGGCTTCTTTATCAACTGAATCTTTTATTTCTGCAGCTTCTTTCCAAGAAACTACTAGAGTTTTGACAGAATCAGCAGTAGCTGGTAAATATGATAAATTACGTGGATTAAAAGAAAATGTTATTGTTGGTCGTTTAATTCCAGCAGGTAGTGGTTATTCGTATCATGTTGATCGTATACGTAAACGTACTAAATTACTTAAATTTAATAATATACAACAGAATATAACTGTTGAAGAGGCATCAGCTAATTTAACAGAATTATTGAATGCAGATATTTAATATTTAATAAATTTATTTAATAAATTATATTGTAATATGTTTTTTAAACTTGTATAATAAAATTAGGTTATTCATTAATAATTTTATTATAAAATATTATATGTGTTAAGGATATTATATGAATAAAACTCAATTAATTGATGTAGTTGCAAATCAAACTAATTTACCTAAAATTCAAGTAAAGTCAACTTTAAACAGTGTGTTAGAAACTATAACAAATTCCTTAAGAAAAGGAGATATAGTACAATTAGTTGGTTTTGGTACTTTTAAAGTAAATTATCGTTCTGCACGTCCAGGAAGAAATCCTCAAACTGGTGAGGAAATTTATATATCAGCTTCTAAAGTTCCATCATTTATTTCAGGAAAAACCTTTAAAAATGCAATTAAATAATATTAGATAATAATATTTGTTAATTTTATATATGTAATTAAATTATTATTTTTTGGCGGTGAAGGAGGGATTCGAACCCTCGATACGCTGTTTAACGTATTCATGCTTTCCAAGCATGTACTTTCAACCTCTCAGACACTTCACCAGATATCTTTTTGTTTATATTTTATATTATTTAATTTATATATCAATTATAATATTGTTTGATTTTTGTATTTTTTTTTTATTTTTAATATTTTTTATCATTTTATTAATATATTTAATGTTTAGCAGGTGTTATTTTGAAAATTATAGATATAAAAATTATTGATGAAAGAATTGGTCATTTGTATCCATTACCTGAATATATTACTTTAGGATCAGCTGGTTTAGATCTAAGAGCATGTGTTTTTAATTCAATTAAATTATTTCCTGGTATGTCAAAGTTAATATCTGCTGGTTTTGCTATCCATATAAATGATTCTTCTGTAGTTGGTTTAATTATGCCTAGATCAGGTTTAGGGCATAAATATGGTATTGTTTTAGGTAATTCTGTTGGTGTAATAGATTCTGATTATCAAGGTGAATTATTTATGTCTATATTAAATAGAAGTGAAAAAGAATTTGTTATTAATCCTGGTGATCGTGTTGCTCAAATTGTTTTTTTTTCTATTAATCAAGTTAAATTAAATTTAGTTAAATCATTTAATTCTAAAACTTCTAGAGGTGATGGTAATTTTGGTCATTCTGGTTTTTTTTGATATTTATTCAATTTAAAAATTTTATTTTTTAGTCCATATTGTTTTTGATAAGAATAAATTTTATTTAATTCATTTTTCATTTTTGGTTTAGTTTTAATATATTTTATCAAATTATTTAAAGTTATTATTTTATTTATTTTACAAGAATATTTTTTTTCTATTATTTGAACAGCAGACATATTATTACATTTATTTTCTTGACGATCAAAAAAAACAAATATTCCAGTTAATATAGTTTTATATTGTGATAAAATACTTATTGATTCTTTTATTGCTGTACCGATAGTAATTACATCATCGATTATGATTACTTTTCCTTTTAATTTACACCCTATTATTTTGCCCTGTTCACCATATTTTTTTATTTCTTTACGATTGAAACAATATGGTTTATTTATATTGTAATTTTTAGATAACGCAATAGCTGTTGCTATTACAATTGGTATTCCTTTGTATGCTGTTCCAAATAGTACATCGAAAGTTATATTAGTTTTTTTTATTTCTTTTGCGTATAAATTACCTATTTGTATTAAATCATTACCAGTGTTTAATATACCTGAGTTAAAAAAATAAGGACTTATTCTACCTGATTTTAAAATAAATTTTTTAAATTTAAATACTTTTTTATTTATCAATGATTTAATTATTTTTTTTTTAGATGATTTATTCATTTTATTCTTTATTTTTTATAATTTTAGTTAAGATTATTTATTTAAATTTGTTTATTTTAATATATTTTATGTATATTATTATTTTAATATATTATGTTTTTATTTTTTAATGTGATTATATCATCAAAAATTTTATTTTTTTATATTATTTTATTTTAAATAAATATTAAATTTATGGAGTTTTTATGTCTAGATTATGTTGTATTACTGGTAAACGACCTATTGTAGGTAATCATCGTTCTCATGCTATGAATGCAATTAAAAGGCGATTTTATCCTAATCTTCATTTTTGTAAATTTTGGTCTGAAAGTAAAAATTGTTTTATTAAATTACGTGTATCAATTAGAGGTATGCGTATTATTAATAAATTAGGTATTGATGCAGTATTTACTAAATATAATATTCGTGATATAAAATATTAGTTTATATTTTATTTAGGATTTTAGATGAGTGAAAAAATAAAACTTTTATCATCAGCTGGTACTGGTCATTTTTATATTTCTACTAAAGGTAAGCGTATGAAATTAATTAAGTTAAAATTAATGAAATATGATCCAGTCATTCGCAAACATGTATTATATGTTGAAGATAAAATAAAGTAATTTTTTTATATTTAATTTTTTATTATGCCTGAATTACCTGAAGTAGAGAATATTGTATCTTGTATAAGGAATATTTTAGTAAATAGAATAATTTTGTATACTATTATAAAGAATGATAGGTTGCGTTGGTGTATACCATTTGAAATAAAACAATTATTTAATGTTCGAGTTTTTAATGTATATAGACGTGGTAAATATATAATATTAAAATTGTATAGTGGTTATATTATTATTCATTTAGGAATGACAGGTGTTTTTAGTTTATTATTTAATAAATTAAATTTTGGTAAACATGATTGTTTAGATTTGATTCTTGATAATAATATGATTATTCGTTATTCTGATTGTAGAAAGTTTGGATTTTGGTTATGGTTTAATAAAGAAGATAAAAATTTTTTTTTAGATAAATTAGGTCCTGAGCCATTAAGTGAAAATTTTAATTGTAATTATTTATATAATTTAACTAGATTAAGGAAAATATCTATTAAAAGTTTTTTGATGAATAGTAAGTTTGTTGCTGGTATAGGAAATATATATGCTAATGAATCTTTATTTCAATCTGGTATTATTCCTACCAGGTTATCTATGAATATAAATTTTAATGAATGTGTAAATCTTGTTAATTCTATTAAAAAAATATTATCAATTGCTATTAAACATAATGGTACTACAATAAAGAATTTTAAACAAATAAATGGTAAATTAGGAGAATTTAGTAAATATTTAAAAGTTTATGGTAGAAAAAATAAATTGTGTAAAAAATGTAATAATTTATTAATTTATATTAGGCAAAATCAAAGATCTAGTTTTTTTTGTAAATTTTGTCAAAGTTAATTTCATAATTTATTTTTTAGTTTGTCTATAATATCTTTATATATTATTTTTGGTATAAAGTCTTTATATTACTTTTTAGCTTTGTTATTTTTTTTATTAATGAAGATGAGATATAATTAAATTTTTTTTCTGATATTAAAAAATATATTTTTTAATTTTGGTGATAAATTTTTGTCTAAGTATACCATTTGTTGTTCTTTAATAAAATTATTTATATTAAGTGATCTCTAATTAATATATTTATTTTTTATTTTTTTTATAATTTAATTGAATATCTTTTAATTTTAAAGTTATTTATTTTTTATTTTTTTTATTTAAAATTAAATTTATTTTAAATATATTATTATTTCTTTATATCTTATATTATATTTTTAATATAAATTATTTTATTTTAATTTTATGAAAGATTTTATGAATTTTATAAATAATCATTTTTTATTTATATTAATTTGGTTATTAATTTTATTTTATATCTTAATAGTTTTTTTTATTAATTTATTTAATAAAATATTGTTTGTAAATTGTAACAAGGTTGTATATTTATTAAACAAGCATGATGCTGTTATTTTTGATGTTAGATCATTTGATGAATATGTATTGGAACATTTTCCTCAATCTATTCATATTAATATTAATGATTTAAATGATAATAATTTTAATATTTTAAGAAAACATCAATCTAAACCAATAATATTGGTCTGTAATACTGGTAGTTTGTCTTTTAATTTAGCTAAAAGGTTTAAGAAAAATGGTTTTTTAAATATTTATATCCTTGATGGTGGTATATCAGCATGGAAAAATGAAAATTTGCCTTTAATAAATAGATAATTTTTTATATTTTATTTGATTATTTTTTTTAGGTGTGTAATTTATGTTTTATGATAAGATTTATAATTTATGGAATAAAATTAAAAAAGAAATTAAATTTCTTTGTAAGACTGAACCTATTTTAGTAAATTTTTATAATAAAAATTTATTAAAACGTAAAGATTTTGCTGATGCTTTAAATTATTTATTATCAAATAAATTTGCTGATTATTTTATATCATTTTCTACTATTTATAGCTTAATAAAAGAAATTTATATAGATAGTCCTTTTATTGTTGATTTTGCTTTATATGATATAAAAGCTATATATCATAAAGATCCTATAGTGGATAAGTATTCTACTCCATTTTTATATTTTAAAGGTTATCATGCTTTACAAGCTTATCGTATAACTCATTGGTTGTGGGATAAACATAGATATTCTTTAGCTTTGTATTTGCAAAATAAAATTTCTTCTTTGTATGCGGTGGATATACACCCAGCTGCTTGTATTGGTTATGGTGTTATGTTTGATCATGCTACTGGTATAGTTGTTGGTGAAACTACTGTAATAGAAAATAATGTTTCTATTTTGCAATCTGTTACTTTAGGTGGTACTGGTAAGGATAATTTTGGTAATCGTCATCCTAAGGTACGTGAAGGTGTTTATATAGGGGCTGGTGCAAAGATATTAGGTAATATAGAAATAGGCAAAGAATCTAAAATTGGTGCTGGTTCTGTTGTTTTAAAATCTATACCTCCTAATTCTACAGCTGCTGGAGTACCCGCTAATATAATTAATAGATCTAATTTTTCTGATTAAATTTGAATAAATAATACTTTTAATAATTAATTTATTAATATGATATATTTATAGTATACTTTTTAATAGAATTTATTTAGATGATATTTAAATTTATTTTATATTTTTTTATTTAAATATTTTTTGGTGGTTAAATATGACAGTAAAAATAGGTATTAATGGATTTGGTAGGATTGGTCGTATTGTTTTTAGAGAATCTCAAAAAAGATCAGATATTAAAGTTGTAGCTATTAATGATTTATTGAATATTGAATATATGGTTTATTTATTAAAATATGATTCAACTCATGGTTATTTTAAAGGTGATATTACATATGATGAAAATTTTATTAATGTAAATAATAATAAGGTATTTATTACATCTGAAAGTGATCCTTGCAAGATAAATTGGAATATGTTAGATATTGATGTTGTTGTTGAATCAACAGGTGTTTTTTTGAATTATAAAGATTCTTATAAACATATTTTATCTGGTGCTAAAAAAGTGGTTATAACAGCTCCAGCTAAGGATAATATTCCAATGTTTGTTAGAGGTGTAAATTTTGATAAGTATTCTGGTCAAAATATAGTTTCTAATGCTTCATGTACAACTAATTGTCTTGCCCCATTAGCTAAAGTTATTAATGATAATTTTACTATTATTGAGGGTTTAATGACAACTGTACATTCTGTAACTTCTACTCAAAAAACTGTTGATTCTCCTTCCAACAGAGATTGGAGAGGTGGTAGAGGTGTATTACAAAATATAATTCCTTCATCTACTGGTGCAGCTATAGCTGTAGGAAAAGTAATTCCTGAATTATATGGTAAATTAACAGGTATGGCTTTTAGAGTTCCAACGGCTAATGTTTCAGTTGTTGATTTAACAGTTAGATTTAAAAAAGCTGCTTCTTATCAAAATGTATGTGATGCTATTAAAATAGCTTCAAATAGTTATTTGAAAAATGTTATGGGTTATACTGAAGATGAAGTTGTTTCTACAGATTTTAATGGTAATTTACTAACTTCTATATTTGATATTAATGCTGGTATTTCTTTAAATAATAATTTTATGAAATTGATATCTTGGTATGATAATGAAACAGGTTATTCTAGTAAAGTATTAGATTTAGCTGTTATGATTAATGAATTTTAATTATTTTAGTTTTTCTCCCCCGACTGGATTCGAACCAGTGACATACGGATTAACAGTCCGCCGTTCTACCAACTGAACTACAGGGGATAATTTTGTTTACATGCGGATTATTACTACGATATTTTATATTATACGATTTTATTAGTCAAATTGAATTTTTTTGATTTTTTGATTTTTATTTAGGATGAATATATATGAATATGTTGCAAAATAAAAAGATTCTTATTTTTGGTATTTCAAGTAAATTATCTATAGCTTATGGTATTGCAAAAGCTATGCACTTTCATGGAGCAAAATTAGCTTTTACATATCAAAATGAAAAATTAAAGAATAGAGTTATAAAATATGCTTCAGAATTTGATTCAAATAAAGTTTTTTTTTGTGATGTTCAAGATGATTATAGTTTGAGTAAATTATTTGATGATTTATCTGTCGTATGGGATAAATTTGATGGTTTTGTTCATTCTATAGCTTTTGCTCCTAGAGATCAATTATCTGGAGATTATATTGATGTTATTAATCGTAAGGGTTTTGAAGTTTCTCATGATGTTAGTTCTTATAGTTTTGTTAATTTAGCTAAAATTTTTCGTAGTATTTTAAAAGAAGGTTCTTCTTTGTTAACCTTAACATATCTTGGGTCTCAATATGTAGTTCCCAATTATAATGTTATGGGTTTAGCAAAAGCTTCATTAGAAGCAAATGTTAAATATATGGCTTATTCTCTTGGCAAAAATAATATACGTGTTAATGCTATATCTGCTGGTCCTATTAAAACTTTAGCATCTTCTGCAATTGCTGGTTTTAAAAAGATGCTTGTTTTTTTTAAAAATTTTAATTTTTTAAAACGTTTAATTAGTATAGATGAAATTGGCAATGTTGCTGCTTTTTTGTGTTCTGATTTGTCTAGTGGTATTACTGGAGAAGTAATTCATGTTGATGGAGGTTATAATGTGAATGGTATTGATTCAGATGTATTTATTTGAAATTGATTTTGGTAATTTTATATTTTAAAAATTATTATTTTTTATTTAAATATATTAGATATATTTTTTTTTATGTTTATAATTTTATTATATTTATTAATTTTTTTTTTTTATGTTTATAATTAAATTTTATTAGTTATGTTTTTTTATTTATTTTTCTTTTACTTTTTGTATAGTATTTTCGTATATTGTTGAAAAAAGTATACCAATTTCAAATAGTATATACATAGGTAATGCCAATATAATTTGTGATAATATGTCTGGAGGAGTTACTAACATACTTATAATAAATGTTATAATTAATATATATGATCTATTATTTTTAAGAGTTTTTGTATTAATAATTTTTATTATACATAATAGTAAAATTAAAATAGGGATTTCAAATGATATTCCAAAAGTTATGAATAGTTTCATTATGAAATCTAGATAATTAGATATATCTGCAGTTATTAAAATTTCATTTGGTACTGTTTTTGTTAAAAAAATAAATAAAACCGGCATTATTATATAATATGTGAATATTATACCTGAATAAAATAATATGAAACTAAAAAATATTAGTGGTTTTATTATTTTTTTTTCTTTTTTATATAATGCTGGTGAAATAAATTTCCATATTTGATATATATTAAAAGGCATTGTTATTAATATTGATAAAATGAATGTTAATTTTATTGGTGTAAATAATGGTGATGATATATTTATAGCTATCATCTTTGTTCCATATGGTAATAGTTTAATTAGAGGAATAGCTATAATGTGATAAATATAATTTGAAAAATAAGATAATATTAAAAATGTAGTAATTATTATTACTATACAATTAATTATTCTTTTCCTTAATTCTATTAAATGATTAATGATAGATAATTTAATTTCATTACTCATATTTTATTTTTTTTTTTTTAAATTACGAGTTATTATTTTTAATATTTAATTGTTTTGATTAATTCTTTTTTAATATTTGATATTATTTTTTTTATTTTTTTAGTTGTTTTTCTTGTCTGATTTATTAATTTTGGTATTTTTGAAGGTTTTGTGCTTATCAATGTAATTATTAATATTAGTAATATTTTATTAAAATTTAAATCTATCATTTTTACCTCATTTATTTATTTATTTTTTTTATTTTTTTCATTTTCATTCATTGCTTTTTTAAATCCTTTAATGGATTCTCCTAAATCTGCTCCTAAATTACGTAATTTATTTGTACCAAATAATACTGTTACTATTATTGCAATGATAAGTAATTGACCTATGCTAATATTTCCCATGTTATTTTCCTTATTTTTTTATAATATTTTACATCCAAATAGATATTTTGTTAGAATAACTTGATATTAAGTATTAGTATTTTGAATATTTTATTTTTTATATAATAAATGTTATTTTATTAGTAATTTTATTATATGATTTTGTTTATTATTTTATCTATATGTATTCTTCTTATTCTTCTTATTAATTTACAAATATTTTTAGGATATTCTGATATTGTTTCTAATTCTGAGTAATTTTTTATTGTTTTTGTATTATTTATTATATTTTTTAGTTCTAAATTAGTTTTTTTTCTTAATTTTTTTTTAGGATCATGAATTAGTAATGCATTTTCTAAATCTAGATTCCATGATCTGGGATTTAAATTACTACCAGTTAAAAAAATCCATTTATTATCCGACCAAATTCCTTTTACATGATAAGAATTATTTTCATTTTTCCATATTCTTATAGTTAATAATTTTTTGTTTATATAATTTTGCATAAATTTTATAAATTTTCTTAAGTTTATTTCATATAAATATGGTAGTATTCCAATTATGTTARWTTTTTTWTTTTTATCTATATAAAAATCATTTGCTTTTTTATCACTTACGATTATTTCTATTTTTTTTTTTTTTTTTAGTAAATATTTAATTTTATATTTAATGAATATTGGTAGATTAAAATATGGTGTGCATATTATTAATTTTTTTTTAGTCGATGATATTATATTAATTATAGTTTGATTTACTGAATTTTTTTTACCTATACCTACTATAGGAGCTATTGATAATTCATTATTTTTTGCTTTATTTTTATAAGAATAGTTTATATTTTTTATTTTATTTTTTGTTTTTTTGTTTTTTGTTTTTTTGTTTATACAATTTTTATTTGATTTATTGATAAGATTTTTATTTATCCATGTATACATTATATTTGTTAAATATTTATTTTTTATAATTTGATATCTATCGTGTCTATATTTTTTTTTTTGTTGTAAATATAAGTTATTCATATTAGCGCCGCTGTAAATTAAATAATTATCTATTATAATTCCTTTTAGATGTAAAACCCCCATTGTTTCTCTATTTGCTATTGATATTCCATGTATTGGAATAAAATTTTTATTTTTTTTTGCTATTTTTATATACCAATCCATATTTGTAATTTTTTTTTTTGATCCTATAAGATTACGTCTTGCCCTAAACCAATCAACTAAAATATTTATTTTTATTTTTGGGTTCTTTTTTTTAATAGAATATAATTCTTTTAATATATTATATCCACTTTCGTCATTTTCTAAATATAAGGTTACTATGCATATTCTATTTTTTGCATTTTTTATTTTTTTTATTAATGTTTTACGAAATTTTTTTGGTGATATTAAAAATGTTATGTCTTTTTTTAATAATGGTATTTTTGGAATAGATTTTAGATATTTTTTATTTTTATATAATTTTTTTTTTTGCAACATATATTTTATTTTTTTTTAATATTTTTATATTAATTTTATTTTTATTATTTTAATTAATTAGTTTTCTGCAATTGCAACTGCACATGCATATTTTTTTTCATCAGAAATCGTTAAATGAAATGTTTTTATTCCTATATTTTTAGTTATATTTTTTATTTTTTTTGAAAGAAATATTTTAGGTTTGCCGAAATTATTATTGTAAATTTCCAGTTGATTGAATGATAGTCCACATCTCATTCCCATCCCAAATGATTTAACTATAGCTTCTTTTGCGGCAAATCTTTTTGCTAAAAAATGTATTGGTTTTTTGTTTTTTAAATATTGTTGAAATTCATTTTTATTTAATATTTTTATTGCTAATGTATTTCCTGATTTTTTTACTATTTTTTTTATTCTTATTATTTCAACAATATCTATACCTATTCCTATAATTGTCATTTATTAAATGGTTATTTTATTAGTTGTTTTATTTCTTGCATTGTTTTTTAAATCCTACAAATATTGTTTTATTAAAAATTGTATGTTTAATATTTAATATTTTTATTTTTTATATGTTTTTTATCCTCTCTTAAGTTGATATTTATATAATTTTTATTGTTTTTTTAGTTATTAATATTATTTTTAACAAATTTTTACATTTTATATTTCTAGTATTTTTATTGTTGTAAAGTGATCTATATTTATTCCTAATTTTGTTTTTTTCATATTTACTTTTATTTATTATTATTTTATAAGTTTTTTTAAATAAATAAATTTTGTTAGTTTAAATTTATTTTGTTTATTAATTTATATTTATTTTTCCATTTTTTTTTTACATTTACTGTTAGATTTAAATTTATTTCTTTATTTAAAAAAATATTAATTTGTTTTTTTGCTTCTATTTTTATTTTTTTTATTAAATTACCATTTCTTCCTATTATTATTTTTTTTTGGCTTTTTTTTTCCACCCATATTGAACATTTTATATAATAAATATTATTTTTTTTTATTATATGTTTTAATTCTACATGTATAGAATATGGTAATTCTTTAAATAAATTAAATATTATTTTTTTACGGATGATTTCTGATATTAAAAAATTTTTTGATTGATTTGTTATATATTTATATGAAAAAAAATGTTTTTTTTTAGATAGATTATTATTAATAATTTTTTTTAATTTGTTTATATTTTCTCCCGTTTTTACAGATACTGGTATTATATCTTGAAAATTGACATGTTGACTAATTTTTTTTATATATGGTAATAATTTTCTTTTATCTTTTATTTTGTCAATTTTGTTTATTATTATTATTATAGGTTTTTTTATTTTTTTTAATTTATTTATAATAAAAAGATCATTTTTATCTAATTGTGTCTTGTTTAATAAAAAAATAATTATATCAGTATTATTTATTGTTTTAATGGAATTTTTGTTCATTATTTTATCTATCATTTTTTTTTGTTCTGAATTTATACCAGGTGTATCAATAAAAATTTTTTGTTTATTTTTTTTAGTCTTAACTCCTATTATGGTATTTCTAGTTGTATGTTTTTTATTTGACACCATTGAAATATTTTTTTTAACTAGTTTATTTAATAATGTTGATTTTCCTGTATTTGTTTTCCCTATAATTGTAAAATATCCACAGTAATTTTTTTTTATTTTCATAATATTTTCAATTTGATAAGTGCTTGTTTTGCAGCTTCTTGTTCAGCTTTTTTTTTACTTAACCCTATACCTAAAATTAAATCAGTTTTATTATTTATTTTACATTGTATTGTAAATTTTTGTTCGTGTGTTATTCCTTCCATTTTTATTAATGAATATGATGGTAATGGTAAATTCATTTTTTGCAGATATTCTTGTAATCTTGTTTTTGGATCCTTGAAAATTTTATTTGGATAGATATTTTGTAGTTTTTTTTTATACCATTTGAGGATTATTTTTTCAATGGTTATTATATTACTATCTAAAAATATTCCACCTATCAATGCTTCTATTGAATTTGCTAAAATAGATTTTTTTTTAAATCCTTTATTTTTTATTTCTCCAGGACCTAAATTTAGGTATTGACCTAATGTGAATTCTTTAGCTATTATTGTTAGTGTATTTCCGTTTACTAGATTTGATCTTATTCTACTCATATTACCTTCTCTAATTGTTGGAAAATTTTTGTATAGTGTGCTACTTATTACATAATTTAAAATTGCATCTCCTAAAAATTCCATTCTTTCATTATGTTGTTTGTTTGCACTTCTATGAGTTAATGTTTGTTTTAATATTTTTTGATTACTAAAAGTATATCCTATTTTTTTTTGTAATGATGTTAATATAATATTATCCATGATTTTATAAATATTAATTATTTAATTTATTTATTTTATATAATATATATTATATATTTATTTTTTTTATATTATTTATTCTATTGAATTTTACCAATTCTATTTAATCTAATTCCAGTAGGCCATTTACCATCTTCTTGTTTTAAGTTCATCCATATAAATTTTGCTTTACCTACGATATTTATTTTTGGAACAAATCCCCAAAATCTGCTATCGTAACTATTATCTCTATTATCTCCTAATACAAAATAATTATTTTTTGGTATTTTCCATGTTTTTATATATTTATTTGATGGATATATTAATAAGTTATTTTTTTTTTTTGTATTATTTATTAAAATATAATGTTTTTTATTTTCTATTTTTTCTTCTATTAATATTTTATTGTTTTCATTTTTTTTAGTGTGATAAATTACTGATATATTTTTTTGTTTTCTATATATTTTAATTGTTTTTTTCAAATTATTATATGATATTACATCGCCTGGTATGCCTATTATTCTTTTTATATAATATAATTTTGTATTTTGAGGGTATTTGAATACTATAACGTCCCCTCTTTTTGGGTTTTTTAATTTTATTAGTGTTCTTTGTGTTATTGGATCTTTTAATCCGTAGGAGAATTTTTCTACTAAAATAAAATCTCTTACTATAAGATTAGGTAGCATTGATTTTGATGGTATTTGAAATGGTTCGTAAATGAATGATCTTATTATAAATACAAATAATAAAGTAGGAAATATTGATGCAATATTTTTTATTAAGTATTCTTTTTTTGTAAATCTTATTTTTTCTTTTTTTTTTTTAGTTTTTTTTTGTATATATGATATTAATTTTAATTTTTCTGCAATCCATATAGTTGCTGTAAATATTGTAATTATTTCTAGTATTATGGAAAAATAATTGTTCATAATTATTCCTAAATATATTATTTTATTTTTGGTTTATATTTAAAATCGATAAAAATACATTTTTTGGTATATTTATATTTCCTATTTGTTTCATTTTTTTTTTTCCTTTTTTTTGTTTTTTTAGTAATTTTTTTTTTCTTGTTATATCTCCACCATAGCATTTTGCTATTACATTTTTACGTAATTGTTTTATTTTTCTACTAATAATTATTTTTTTGTTGCATTGTGCTTGAATTATTATATCAAATTGTGTTCTTGAAATTAATGGTATTATTTTATCTATCATTTTTTTTGATATAATTTGCGCGTTTGATTTATGTGTAATTGTTGATAATATATCTATATTAATTTTATTAATTAATATTTCTATATATACCATATTTGAATTTTTAAATTCCTTAAAAGAATATTGCACAGAAGCATATCCATTTGATATAGATTTTATATTATTATAGAAATCGAAAATTATCTCTACCATAGGTATTTCATATTTTAAAATTATATAGTCATCATTATGATAAGATATATTTTTTTGTATACCTCTTTTTTTATTACATAATTTTATTATTTTTCCTAAATATTTTTTATTTAGTAAAATAATACATTTTGCAAATGGTTCTTGAAAATCTTTTATATTTTTTATTGAATAAAATTTTTTAGGATTATTTAAATATATTATTTTATTACAAAATGTTTTTACTCTATATACAACTGAAGGTAAAGTATTTATAATATTTATATTATATTCTCTTTTTATTCTTTCTTTTATTATTTCCATATGTAATAACCCTAAAAATCCACATTTGAAACCAGGTCCTAATGTTGAAGAATTTTCAATTTCATAGATTAATGCAGAATCGTTTAGTTTTAGTTTTTTTAATGCTATTTCTAGATTTTTGTGATATTTTTGTTCAATTGGGAATATTCTTGCATATACTTGTGGTTTTATTTTTTTAAAATTTTTTAAATTTTTTTTCGCTGGGTTTATTTTTTTTGTTATTGTATCTCCTACCGGAACCGATTCAATATCTTTAGTTCCACAAAAAATCCATCCTACTTCACCACAGTGAAGTTTTTTTTTTTTTATTTCTTTAGGATTAAATTTTATAATTTTATTTATTTTATATTTTTTTTTTGTACTCATTACTAGAATAATATCTCCTATTTTTAGGTATCCATTTTTGATCTTTATTAGTGATATTATTCCTTGATATTTATCAAATTTTGAATCAATTACTAGTGCTTGTAATGGTTTATTTTTATTACCGTTTGGTTTTGGTATTTTTTTAATTATTTTTTTAATTATTTTTTTAACTCCATATCCTGTTTTTGCAGAGCAAAAAAATATTTTTTTATCTTTTATATTAAAGGTATTTTTTATTTGTTTTGTTACTTTTTTTATATTTGCTGTTTTTAGATCTATTTTATTTATTACAGTTATTATTTTTAATTTCATTTTAGTTGCTATTTGATAATTAGCAATTGTTTGTGCTTCTATACCCTGAGATGCATCTATTAACAATATTGCTCCTTCACAAGCTGATATTGAACGTGATACTTCATATGAAAAGTCTACATGTCCTGGAGTATCTATTAAATTTAATTTATATTTATTTTTGTTTTTATCTATATAATTTAAATTTATACAATTTGCTTTTATTGTAATTCCTCTTTCTTTTTCTAGTTCCATTGAGTGTAATATTTTATTTTTTATTGATATATTTTTGTTACAAATTTGAATTAATTTATTAGATAATGTTGATTTTCCGTGATCAATATGTGCTATTATAGAAAAATTTCTTATATATTTCATGATTTTATATTTTATAGTTTTAATTATTATTTTTTATATTTTAAAATGATTATTATATTTATTTATTATTAATTTTAACTAATTTTGTATTTTTTTATTCTCTATTTTTAAAATTATATAATTAATATATTTTTATGTAAAAATATTATTTTTTATATTTTAATAATTTAATTAATTTTTTATATTTTAGAATATTATAAATGTTTAATAAAATTAATATATTATTATATTATATAAAATTTTGGGGAATAAGATGTATCTTAAAAAGGTTGCAAGGGCAAAATTACCTACTAAATGGGGTAATTTTTTAATATTCGGTTTTGAAGAATTATTAACTAAGAATAATCATGTTGCTATTGTATATGGTAAAATAAATTCTGATTCTCCAATTCTTGTTAGAATTCATTCTGAATGTTTAACTGGTGATGCTTTATATAGTTTAAGATGTGATTGTGGTTTTCAATTGGAAGCTTCTTTATCTATAATATCTAAAGTTGGTAATGGAATTTTATTATATCATCGTCAGGAAGGTAGGAATATAGGTTTATTAAATAAGATTAAAGCGTATTGTTTGCAGGATCAAGGTCATGACACAGTTGATGCTAATCGTATTTTAGGTTTTTCTGAAGATGAACGTGATTTTAAAATTTGTGTTGATATGTTAAATATTTTAGGTGTAAAAAAGATACGTTTATTAACAAATAATCCCTGTAAAGTTTTATTTTTATCACAAGCTGGTATTAATGTTGTTGAACGTATACCATTAGTTGTTGGTAATAATCCTAAGAATTATGATTATTTACATACTAAATTTAATAAAATGGGTCATTTAATATGATGTTTTTTATATTATTAAATTATAAATTAACATTTTTATTTAATTGGTAATTTTATATTTTTGAACATTATTTCTATTTCTTTATTTGATTTTAAAGATATAGCGTTATCTATCATATCTCTAGTTAAGTGTGGTGCAAAACGATAGATAAAATCGTACATATATCCTCTTAAAAATGTACTGCGTTTAAATCCTATTTTAGTTATTCCATTAGCAAATATGTTATTGCAATTAATGCATTTTAGATCAGAATCAGAAATTGGATCTATTGCCATATTAGCTATAATACCGATACCTAATCCTAGTCTTACATATGTTTTTATTATATCTGCATCTGTTGCAGTAAATACAATTTTGGGTTTTAAGCCAGCTTTATTAAATGTTTTTTCTAATTCTGAACATGCAGAAAAACTGAAAGTGTATGTTACTAATGGATATTTTGCTAATTCATTTATTTTTATATTTTTTTGATTAGCTAATGGATGTGTAGGCATTATTATTATTACACGATTCCAATTATGACATGGTAACATGATTAAATCATCATATAAATGTAATGTTTCTGTTGCAATTGCAAAATCTGCATTTCCTCTAGAAACAGCATCTGATATTTGTTTTGGTGATCCTTGTTGCATATGTAATGATACTTTGGGATACTTGTTTATAAATCCTTTTATTACATCTGGCAGCGCATATCTAGCTTGAGTGTGTGTTGTTGCAACAAATAATGATCCTCTATCTGGCCATGTGTGTTCTTCGGCTATAGATTTAATGGATTCTACTTTAGATAAAATTTCTCTTGCAATATGAATTATTTTTTTTCCTGCAGATGTTATTTCTGTTAAATGTTTTCCACTTCGTATAAAAACCTGTATACCTAATTCATCTTCTAACATTCTTACTTGTTTACTAATTCCTGGTTGTGATGTGTACAGTCCTTCTGCAGTTGATGATACATTTAGATTATGATTGACTACTTCTACAATGTAACGCAATTGTTGTAATTTCATATATTTTATCCAAAAAAATATTTATTTTTACTTAATGTCAATATAAATTTAATTTTATAATTTGTATATTTTATTTATTTTCATTAAGAATTGTTATTAATATAACATTTTATTATATATATTAATATTAGAATATTTTTTAATTTTTTAATTTATTTTTGATTTTTTTAATATTAAATATATAATTTATATTTTATTTATTTAAATAAAATTATTTTATTATATTAGATGATTAGAATATAATATTTTTAATTTTAATTAATTTAATTTATTATATTTTTTGAATTTTCCATTAAAATAATTATTTTTTATGTAGCAATTTATGAATTATATTTTTGATGTCAATTTATTGAAAGATCGTGTTATATTAATAACAGGCGCTACTGGTGATATTGGTAAATGTGTCGCTATTACTTATGCTAAATGTGGAGCTAAAGTTATTTTATTAGGTCGTAATTTTTATAAATTAAGGAATGTAAAAAATTATATTAATTCTATAAGAAAATTTAGTGCTAGTAGTTATGTAATTGATATGAATAAATTAACATATAATAATGCTAAAAAATTTGTTAGTAAGGTGAAAAATAAATATGTAAAATTAGATGGAGTTTTACATAATTCAGGAGATTTAGGTTTATTATTATCTATAAATAAATATCCTATTTATTTATGGAAACGTGTTATTAGAGTTAATTTAGATTCTGTGTTTATTTTAACAAGGGTATTATTGCCTTTATTGTTAAAATCATCTTCTTCATCATTATTATTTACCACTTCTAGTGTTGGTAGAATAGGCAGATCCAAATGGGGTGCTTATTCTATTTCTAAATTTGCTATTGAGGGTATGATGCAAATTTTATCATTAGAATATAAGGATACGTCTTTACGTGTAAATTGTGTTAATCCAGGACAAATAAGAACTAAAATGCGTACTTTGGCATATCCAAATGAAGATGTCTCATTATTAAATGATCCTATAGATATAATGCCTATGTATTTATATTTAATGAGTAACGATAGTATTAAAAAAACAGGTTTTAGTTTTGATGTTTAATATTATTATTTATATTATTATATAAATAATTTACTTTAATTAAATATTTGTATATTTGTTTATATGGATGTTTTGTTTTTATATACCATAAAAATTTGTTTGGTGATATTTTATTTATTATTTTCATAGATATTTCTTGTTTTTTTGAAAAAATTTTTAATAATGCACCTATACCACCTACATATGAAACTATTATAGCATATCGTAATATTTTTTTATTTTTAATTTTATTCAACATTTTATATTGTAATAAATATATATAATTTGTACCTATATCAATGTTTATTTTAGGGTTTTTTAATTTTTTTTTAGATGGTTGTCCTTCTATTTTTCTATATTTATATACTTCTTTACCTGCTGTAGAAGGTTTAATTTGCATTAAACCTATTGCATTTGATTTGCTTATAGCGCAAGGATTACCATTAGATTCTATTTTAATTAGAGATATTATTAATTTTATATTTATTTTATATTTTTTAGATGCATCAAGTATTAATTTATTCCATTTTTCTACTGTTTTTAAATCTTTATAAAATATTTTATTGTTTATTTGTTTATTATGATTTTGGTTATGTATACAACTTATTATCATGAATATTATTGGTATTATTTTTTTTATTTTCATTTTATAAAAAAAATTGATTTTTATATTTTTTTTAATTATATTTTATTTTTTCCTATGATTTTTAATTTTTTTGATATATCTCTACGTTCTTTTGATAATTCTGCATTTTTTATTATATATTCATCAATTCTTTCTTCATAATCATTACTCATTGTTTTTATTATTTTTTTTATTGCATCTGTTGTTATGTTTGGTTTTATATATTCATTTAAATTTTTTAATAATAATATTCTATTTTTATCATCTTGTATTTTGTTTTCTATTTCTTTGATTTCTCTTTTTAATTTATTTTTTTTTCTAAATGTTTTTACGAATTCTAATAAATTTTTGAATGTTTGTTTTGAATTTTCCATATTATCCTTATTAATTTTTTATTAATATTATATAGTTTTTAAAATTATTATTTTATTTATTATATATTTGATTTTAATTTAATTTAAATTAAGCATCATATTTTTATTATCTTAATTATTATTTATATATATTTTATTATTTTTTAAAATATTATTTTTAATATTTAATATTAAATATTAGTATTTTATTTTTATTTAATATTTTGTATTAATTTTTTTATTATTGATGATATAATAAATTTTATTTAATAATTTTTTTACTAATGTATATTATATAACAATAATAATAATTTAGATTTATTTTTTAATAATTAATATTTTTTTATACAATGTAATTATATTTTTTATATATTCAGGATAATATATGGTTAGCAGAGGTGTTAATAAAGTAATTCTAATTGGTAATTTAGGTCAAGATCCTGAAATACGTTATATGCAAAATGGTAATGCTGTTACAAATATTACTTTAGCAACATCTGAAAGTTGGCGTGATAAACAAACTGGTGAAAATAAAGAAAGAACTGAATGGCATAGAGTTGTTTTATTTGGTAAATTAGCAGAAATTGCTAATGAATATTTACGTAAAGGATCACAAGTTTATGTCGAAGGTTCCTTGCAAAAAAGAAAATGGCAGGATAAAAATAATCAGGAGCATTATATTACAGAAATTATTGTTAATCTTAATGGTACTATGCATATGTTAGGTAATAAAAAAAATTTTACTATTACTTCTTCATTAAAAGACAAGGATAATTGGGATCAGAAAAAAACAAATATTAGTGAAGATACAATTTTGGATGACGACATTCCTTTTTAATTTAATATATTATATAGATTATTATGAATCTACTTAAAGAAAGAGATCATCGTAAAATTAATAAATATCTTGATTTTTATCATATTGAAGATATTTCTTCTGGTATTGTTTTTTGGCATAATAATGGATGGATAGTATTTAAGGAATTAGAAAGTCTAATACGTTTGAAATTAAAAGAATATGATTATCAAGAAGTAAAGACACCAATGATTTTAAGTAAAAAAATTTGGGATATGACTGGTCATTTAGATAATTTTAAAGAATTAATATTTACCACGTATTTTGAAGATACTGAATATTGTATAAAACCTATGAATTGTCCTTGTCATATTCAAATTTTTAAGTATGGAATTAAATCTTATCGGGATTTACCTATAAGAATTTCTGAATTTGGTAGTTGTCATCGTAAAGAATTTTCAGGTTCTTTATATGGTTTGATGCGATTGAGACATTTTACTCAGGATGATGCTCATATATTTTGTAGTTTTGATCAAGTTCGTTCTGAAGTAAATAGTTGTATTAAAATGATTTATGATATTTATAATATTTTTGGTTTTAAAAATATTTTAGTAAAATTATCTACAAGACCTGATAAAAGATTAGGAGAAGATAGTTTATGGGATTTAGCTGAAAAGGATTTATTATCTGTATTAGAAAGTAATAACATAAATTTTAGTTATCAATATGGTGAAGGTGCTTTTTATGGTCCTAAAATTGAATTTATTTTGAATGATTGCTTAAATCGTTCTTGGCAATGTGGTACAATTCAATTAGATTTTATATTATCTAATAAATTAAATGTATTTTATATTAATAAGGATAATGAACGTATTTCCCCTGTTATCATACATAGAGCAGTGCTTGGTTCTATAGAAAGATTTATAGGTATATTGATAGAAGAAACTTATGGTCATTTACCAACTTGGTTATCTCCAATTCAAGTTGTTGTATTATATATAACTGATAGTCAAAAATTTTATGCTAATGAAGTAAAAAATTTATTAGAAATTGAAGATATTCGTGTTAAATTAGATACTAGAAATGAAAAAATTGGTTTCAAAATACGTGAATATACTTTAAAAAGAATTCCTTATTTGTTAATTTGTGGAAATAATGAAGTTAAAAATAATACTGTTTCTATACGTACTTGTTTAGGTAAAAAGATTAACAATATTTTTCTTTGTGTATTTATTAATAGACTAAAGAAAGAAATTGATAATTATAGTATTAATAAAATGGAAAATTAAGACGTTATGATTTTAAAAAAAATGTATTCTATGATATCTAATAAAATAAATAGAGAAATAAATGTTGATAAAGTTCGTTTAATAGGTGTAAATGGTGAAAAAATAGGTATTGTTACTTTAAATGATGCTTTATTTATGGCAGAAAGAGCTGGTGTTGATTTGGTAGAAATTAATGCTAATACAAATCCTCATGTATGTCGTATTATAGATTATGGTAAATTAATTTATGAACGAGGTAAATCATTAAAAAATAATAAAAAAAAACAAAAAGTTATACAAACAAAAGAGGTAAAATTTAGACCTGCAACAGATAAGGGTGATTATAACGTTAAATTACGTAATTTGCTTCGTTTTCTATTAAACGGATGTAGAGTTAAGGTTACTTTACGGTTTAGGGGTAGAGAAATATCTCATCAACAATTAGGTATAGATATGTTAAATCGTATTAAATTAGATTTGATGGATTGTGCTAATGTTGAGTCTTTTCCTTTAAAAATAGAAGGTAGACAGATGATTATGTTATTAATTCCTAAAAAAAAATGATAAGAAAATAATTATTTTTTTATTTAATTATAATATTGAGAGAAGCTTATGTCTAAAATAAAAACAATACGATCTGTTTATAAGAGATTTAAGAAAAATCCTTCAGGATTAGTGAAACGTAAAAGAGCTAATTTGCGTCATTTATTATTTAAAAAAAGTAGTAAACGTAAAAGACATTTAAGACAAAAAGCTGTTGTTTTAAGATGTGATTTAGTTCATATATTACCTTGTCTACCATATGTTTGATTTATTGTTATATTTTGAAGGATTATATTATGGTTAGAATTAAAAGGGGTGTTGTATCTCATGCACGTCATAAAAAAATTTTAAGTAGTGCTAAGGGTTATTATGGTTCTCGTTCTAGAGTATATAGAGTAGCTGTACAAGCTGTTATAAAAGCAGGACAGTATTCTTATCGTGATCGTAAACAACGTAAAAGACAATTTAGGCGTTTATGGATTATTAGAATAAATGCTTTTGTTAGAAATTATGGAATTAATTATAGTAATTTTGTATATCTTATGAAAAAAGCTTCTATTTCTTTGAATAGAAAAATATTAGCAGATATGGCTATTAATGATAGTAAAAGTTTTATTATTTTAATGAAGAAATTAATTTAATTTATTTATATTTTTTTAAAATTTACTATTAAAATTTTAAGATATGATCATGTTTAATTTTTCAAAATTTTTGTTAAAAGCTTGTGATGAAATAAATAGTATTAAAGATTATGTGGAATTAGATAGTTTACGTATTAAGTATTTAGGTAAAAATAGTTTTTTAAATTTTCAATTTAAAGAAATGATTAAATTAGATAAGCAAGATAGAATAAAATTAGGTTCTATTTTGAATAGAGTAAAAAATAGTTTATTGAAAATTATTAGTCGTCGTAAATCTAAGTTAGATTATTTATTTTGTAAAAATGATTTATTTTTAAAAAACAAAATTGATATATCTTTGCCTGGAAGACAGATAAGAAATGGTTCTTTACATCCTATAAATATAATTATCAATTTATCAAAAATCTTTTTTTCTTCTTTAGGTTTTTCTTACGTTTTTGGTCCTGAAATTGAAGATTATTATCATAATTTTGATGCTTTAAATATACCTTATGGTCATCCTTCCAGGAGTAAAAAAGATACTTTTTGGTTTAATAATAAATATTTATTACGTACTCAGACCTCATCTGTACAAATAAGATTTATGAAGAAAACCTCCCCTCCAATTCGTTTTATTAGCTTAGGTCGTGTATATAGAAATGATTGTGATAGATTACATACACCTATGTTTCATCAAATTGAAGGTGTTATGGTTGATAAAAATATTAGTATTTCTAATTTAAAATGGATAATTATTAATTTTTTACGTGCTTTATTTATTAATAAAAAATATTATATTCGTTTTCGTCCGTCTTATTTTCCTTTTACAGAACCATCTATTGAAGTAGATATTAAAATAAATAATAGTAAATGGTTAGAAATATTAGGTTGTGGGATGATACATACCAATGTATTGAGTAATGTTAATATAGATTCAAATATTTATTCTGGATTTGCTTTTGGTATAGGTGTAGAAAGATTAACTATGTTGTATTATAATATTAAAGATTTACGTGTTTTATTTGAAAATGATATAAGATTTTTAAAACAATTTAAATAATTTAAGATTTATAGGTTTGATTAATGAGATTTAGTAGAAATTGGTTAAATGAATTTATTGATATTTCTGAAAATAGTAAATTATTATATAAACAATTTACTATGTTAGGGATGGAAGTAAATAGTATTACATCAATTTATTGTATGTTTAGTAATATTATAGTCGGAGAGATCTTTAATGTTTGTTGTTTATCTAATAAAGATGGTATATATCTTGTTAAAGTGTTTGTAGGTAACGATTTTTTTTTAAATGTTATTAGTAAAAAATTTAGTTTTGTTATTGGAATGAAGGTTGCTATTGCTACAATAGAATCAATTTTACCTAATAGTTTGTATATTAAAAGACAAGTATTTAAAAATTTTATTTCTGATGGTATTATATGTTCATATCACGTACTAGGTATTGAATGTAATAATTTTAATATAATTATTTTACCAAATTATGTTAAGGCAGGTAAAGATATATTAAATTATTTTGATTTTAAAGATAAAATTATAGATATTTCTATAAATTATAATCGATCTGATTGTCAAAATATGTTAGGTTTAGCCAGAGAATTATCTGTTTTAAGTTTTAGAAATATTAAAGAATTTGATATCCTTACTAAAATAAATATTAACAACAGTAATTATTTACCTATTACTGTTGAAGATAATTGTTTATCTCCAATTTATTTAGGTAGAATAATAAAAAATATTAATATTAATAATATTATTCCTATATGGATGAGTGAAAGACTACGTCGTAGTGATATTGTTTTAGTTAATTCTGTTGTGGATATTATAAATTATGTTTTTTTAGAATTTGGTTTATTTGTGAATGTATTTGATTTAGATTTTATCGATGGAAGAATAAATATTAGATTAAATAAATTAGGTGAAAAAATAATTTTAATTGATAATTCTGATTTTATATTAAATGATACTAATATTTTAGTAGTTGGGGATAATAATAAAATTATAGAAATTGCTGGTTTTTCAAATAGTAAGTATTGTGTTCTGGGTAAGAAAACAAAAAATTTATTTTTAGAATGTGCTTTGTTTTCTTCTAAAATTATTAATAATTTTATTATTAATAATAAAATTAAAACAAATTTTATTCGTTTTAATTCTAAGAACACAGATTTTTCTTTTTTTCGTAGAGTTATAGATAGAGTTACTTATTTTATTTTAAGTATATGCGGTGGGGAAGCTGGGTCTATTATTGATGTTTCAGATTTGAATTTTTTACCTAAAAAATATTATATAAAATTGAATTATAAGAAGATTAATTTATTTATAGGCCATAAAATAAGTTATAAGTTTATAATAAAAACTTTAGAATTTATTGGTTGTATATTAGATATTAATGATGATATTTTAAATGTTTATCCTCCATATTGGCGTTCAGATCTCTTAACTGAAGAGGATTTAATTGAAGAAATAATTCGTTTTTATGGTTATGATAAGATCCCTGATATTCCTATATTAGGTAATAATATACTAAAGACATTTAGTTCAAATTTATCTATTGATCGTGTTAAGACTCTTTTAGTTGATAAGGGATATCATGAAGTAATTACTTATGGTTTTGTTGATAATGATTTACAAACTTTATTGTATCCTAAAATTAATGGTTTATCTGTTCTAAATCCATTTTCATTAGAAAAATCTGTTATGCGTTTATCTTTATTTACTGGTTTATTAACTGTATTACAATATAATGTTAATCGTCAACAAAATGATATTTCTATATTTGAATTTGGTGTTTGTTTTTTACCTAAATTAACAACTGATTTTATAGTAAAGGAGAGATTGTTATTGAGTGCTTTATTAAGTGGAACAAAGTATAATGAATATTGGGATATGTTATCTGTAAATGTTGATTTTTATGATTTAAAAGGTACTATAGAATCTGTTTTGAGTTTATTTTATGATTTAAATTTAATTAATTTTAAAGCTAAAGAATATTCTTTTTTACATCCTGGTAAAAGTGCATCTATTTATTATAAAAATATATATATTGGTTGTATTGGTGTTATTCATCCTTTAATTGCAAAATATTTAGTTTTTGATAAACCTGTTATTTTATTTGAATTAATTTGGAATAGATTATTGGCCGCTTCTTTTTTTAATTTTAATGAAATATCTGTTTTTCCTGTTAATAGAAGAGATATTTCTTTGCTAGTTGATGATAATATATATGTCATGGATATTATAAATATTTGTAAAAAAGTTATTGGTAAATTATTAGTAAATATATATTTATTTGATGTTTATTATGGAAATTCTATACCTAAAGGGTATAAGAGTATTAGTATTGCTATTTTTTTACAGAGTTTTAATAAAACTTTAGAAGATTATGAAATATCTATAATTATAGATAAATGTGTGTGTTATTTACAAAATAGATTTAATATTAAATTGAGATATTAATTTTTATTTTTTTTTATTTTTTTTATTTTTTTAATAAATTTTTTATTTGGGTTTTTTTAATTCTATTAAATAATTTTTTAGGTTTTTTAATTTTGTGATTTAGTAGTGGTTTATCAATATTTTTTAATATTAAATTTGTATTGAGAAGTTTTTCTATTTTATTTGATAATTTAGGTAATATTGGTTTTAATAAAGTCATTAATATTTTAAATAGATTTATCCCTGTTGTGCATATTTCATGTATTTTATTTTTATTTTTTGATATTTTTATTAGTTTCCATGGGCTTTTTTGATCTATGTAGTAATTAGCGTTTTTTGTAAGTTCCATTATTTTTTTTATTATTTGTGAAAAATTACAATTATTAAAATATTTTAAAATATTTTTAGATTTTTTTACAAAAGTTTTATATAAATCATAATTATCCAATTTTTTAGATAATTTATTATTGTATAGTTTATTAATAAAGCTTAGGTTTCTATAGGCTAAATTTACTAATTTATTAACAATATCGTTATTTATTTTTTTTTTAAAATCTATTAAATTTAGATCAATATCTTCTAATTTATGTGATAATTTACTTGCAAAATAATATCTTAAACTATCAGAATTAAAGTATTTTAACCATGTTTTTGCTTTTATATATGTTTTTTTTGATTTAGACATTTTTATTTTATTGATAGTTAAATGTCCATGTATAAATATTTTATTTGGTTTTCTTAATTTACATCCTTCTAGTATTGCTATCCAAAACAAACTATGGAAATAAATGATATCTTTTCCTATAAAATGATATAGTTTTGTTTTTGTATTTTTATTCCAGAATTCATTAAAATTTATTTTTTTTTTTTTATTACATAAATTTTTAAATGTACTAATGTATCCAATTGTTGCATCTAACCATACATAAAAATATTTATTTGTTTTTGGTATTTTAAATCCAAAATAAGGTGCATCTCTTGAAATATTCCATTTTTTTAGTCCAATTTTAAACCATTCTATAATTTTATTTGATACATTTTTATTTAGTGTTCCTGAAGATATCCAGTTTTTTAACATTTTTGTAAATTTTGGCAAATTAAAGAAATAATGTATTGAATTTTTTAATATTGGTATACTATTTGAAATAGTTGATTTTGGGTTTATTATTTCTTTGTATGAGTAAGTTGATCCACATATTTCACAATTATCACTATATTGATTTTTTGTTTTACATTTAGGACAAGTACCTATTACTAATCTATCAGGTAAAAACATTTTTTCTTTTATATCGTAAAATTGTAAAGTTTTCTTTTTTTTAATAAGTTTTCTTTTTTTTAATATATTATATATTTTTACCAATATTTTTTTATTTTCTGAGCTGTGTGTTGAATGGTAATTATCATGAATAATATTAAAATTTTTAAAATCTGTTTTATGTTCTTTATATATTTTTTTTATTAATTGTTCTGGTGTTGATTTTATTTTTTTAGCTTTCAGCATGATTGGTGTTCCATGAGCGTCATCTGCACATATAAACCAAACTTCGTTATTTATCATTCTTTGATATCTTACCCATATATCAGCTTGTATGTGTTCTAATATATGTCCTAAATGTAATGATCCATTTGCATAAGGTAGAGCACAAGTTACTATAATTTTTTCCATTATTTATATAATATAAATTTTTTATTTCATTTATAATATTTAAGTTTTAATGTTTTAATTGTTTTTTATTATATTAATATATTTATGTTAAAATTAAAATTAAATTATTAGATAATAATTTTAAAATTAAATTTTATTTAATTAAAAATTCTAAAATAAAAATAGTAATTTTGGAGATTATATGTTTGTTTTTTTTATACAAAATGTTGTGTATTTTTTTAAAAAATTATTAAAATTTTTATCTTTTATTCGTATTTGTATTTTTAATTTTTTATTTATTTCAGTTATTTTATTAGTATTTATGTTTTTTTTTCATGTTAATTTTTTTAATATGTCTGCTACGAGTAGATTTAAAGCGTTAAGAATAAATTTAGTAGGTAATTTAATTGATAAACCTATAAATGATAATAATTTTAATAAATTTTTTCATACATTTTTTAAAAATAATGATATTGTTTTAAAAGAAAATTCTTTATTTGATATTATTAATCGTATTCGTTTAGCTAAAGAAGATTGTTCTATTAGTGGTATTGTTCTTGATTTAAAAGATTTTTTGAGTTCTGATTTATCTTCTTTAATTTATTTAGGAAAAGTTTTAATGGAATTTAGATCATCGGGTAAATATATATATGCTTTAGGAGATAATTATACTCAAACGCAATATTTTTTAGCTAGTTTTTCAAATAAAATATATTTATCTCCTGAAGGTGTTGTGGATTTACATGGGTTTTCTATTTATAATTTATATTATAAAGATTTTTTAAATAAATTAAGAGTTAATACTCACGTTTTTCGTGCCGGTATTTATAAATCAGCAGTTGAACCATTTATTTTTAATAAAATGAGTACTTCTTCTAAGAAAATATATAATAATTTAACAAATAATTTATGGAAAAATTATTTGTTAACTATATCTAGAAATAGACACATTAATATACATAGAGTATTTCCTGATATAGATAATATGTTACTTAAATTAAAAATAGTAAATGGTGATTATTCAAAATATGCTAAATATTTAGGATTAATAGATATCATAAAACCCAGAACATTAGTTGAAAAAGATTTTGAAAAAATTTTTGGTATTAACAAAGAAAGTAAAACTTATAATTTTATTGATATTTATGATTATTATCCTAAAAGTAATAAATCTAGTGTTTCCTTTAATGTAGCTGTTATTGTTATTAATGGAATAATTTCTGATATTAAATCACCACTAGGGATATCTAATAGTGATTTGATTATTAATCAAATACGTTATGCTAGATTAACAAATAGTATAAAAGCAATAATATTGAGGATTAATAGTCCTGGTGGAAGTGTTTCTGCTTCAGAGAAAATATATAATGAATTATTGACATTAAAATATACAGGTAAACCATTAATTGTATCAATGGGTGGTATGGCTGCTTCTGGAGGATATTGGATTACAACTACATCTAATTATATTATTGGTGATTGTAATACCATTACTGGATCTATTGGTGTTTTTGGTATCTTAAATACTTTAGATAGATCATTACATTCTATTGGTATAAATAGTGATGGTGTTTCTACATCTGTATTGTCTGATATTTCTATTTTTCGTTCTTTGCCTGTTAAAGTAAAACAAATTATTCAGTTAAATATATTACATAAATATAATAATTTTATTAAATTAGTTTCACTATCTAGAAATAAAACTATTTGTCAAATTGATAAAATTGCTAAAGGACATATTTGGTTAGGTAAAGAAGCAAAATCTAACGGATTGATTGATGAATTAGGAGATTTTGATAGTGCTGTAAGTAAAGCTATAGAATTAGCAAATTTAAAGTATGTGAATTTATATTGGTTTAATAATAGTGAGAATATTTTATCTTTTGTAATTGATCAATTAAAAATTTTTGTTAATGATATTTTTTTAAATAAAGTAAATAATTCTTTTAGTGTTCAATTAGTTAATAATTATATTAATAATAGTTATTATTTTTTTAATAAAAAGAATACTATTTATTCTTTTTGTTTTTTTAATTTATGTTTGATTTAATTTTATTTTTTTTTTTATATATTATTAAATTAATATTTTATCAAATATAATTGTTATATATTTTAAATATGATAAATTAAGTTGTTTTTTTTAATAAAATATTAAAGTATAATTATTTTATTTTTATGAGGTTTTAATGATAAATAAAATTGCTATATTAACTAGTGGTGGAGATGCTCCAGGAATGAATGCTGCAATAAGAAGTGTTGTTTATGCGGCTTTTAGAGCTAAATGTGATGTTTTTGGAGTTTATGATGGTTTTTTAGGATTATATGAAAATCGTATGATCAATTTAAATTTAGATCATGTATCTGATATTATTAGTAAAGGTGGAACTATATTAGGTTCAACTAGATATTCTGGTTTTTTTAATAAAAGTATACGTAAAATAGCTATAAATAATATGAAAAATATTGGTATTAATGCTTTAATAGTTATAGGAGGAGATGGTTCATATTCTGGAGCAATGAGTATATTTAAAATGGGTTTTCCTTGTGTATGTTTGCCGGGAACAATAGATAATGATGTTGCAGGTACTGATTATACTATAGGTTATTTTACAGCTTTAGAAACAATAGTTGAAGCTATAGATAAATTAAGGGATACTTCTATTTCTCATCAACGTATATTTATAGTAGAGGTTATGGGTCGTTATTGTGGTGATTTGACTTTAGCAGCTTCTGTAGCCGGAGGTTGTGAATTTGTTATTTTACCTGAAGTAGATTATTTACCTGAAGAATTAGTTAATAGAATTAAATTAAGTATAATTCATGGTAGGAAACATGCTATTGTTTTAATAACGGAACGAGTTTGTGATATTAATGAATTAGCTGTATTTCTTGGTAATGAAATTAAATGTGAAACTAGAACTACTGTTTTGGGACATATTCAACGTGGCGGTAGTCCTGTTGCTTATGATCGTATTTTAGCTTCTCGTATGGGAGTTTATTCTATTGAATTATTATTAAATGGTTATAGTGGCAAATGTATTGCAGTAAAAAATGATAAAATAATACATTATGATATTATTGATACCATAAAAAATATGAAACGTGTTATTAAAACTGATTTATTAGAAATAGCTAAAAATATTTATTAATCATTTTTTTAATTATATTTTATTTATTTATAATTGTGTAATTTATTCATAGCTATTATTATATTTTTTTTTATTAATATTTTTATAGATTTTATTGCTTTTTTTATTGCATTATTTATTAATTTTTTTTCATTTTTTTTGGGTTTGTTTAATACAAATTTATTTATATTATTATTTTTTACCGGATGTCCTATACCTATTCTTAATCTATAAAATTTATCATATTTTATTTTTTTTGCTATATGTTTTATTCCGTTATGACCACAACAATTTATACCTCTTTTAAATTTAGCAATTCCTGGAATTAAATCTAATTCATCATGTACAATTATTATATTTTTTTTTTTAATTTTATAATATTTTATAAATAGTAATACTGAATTTCCACTTAAATTTATATAAGTGTTTGGAATTAATAAATATACTTTTTTTTTATTTATTTCTATTTTACTTATTTTACCCAAAAATATTTTTTTTATTTTAAATTTTTTTTTATATGTTTTTGCTAATGTTTCAACAAACCATGATCCAATATTATGTCTTGTATTTTTATATTTTAAATTATTATTATTTAATCCTACTATAAGTTTCATATGTATTATTTATTAATTTTTTATGTAATTTATTTTGTTAAATGTTATTTTTTTAATATTCAAACATAGCTGATATGGATTCATTATTATTTATTCTTCTTATAGCTTCTGCAAGCATTCCTGATAAAGTTAATGTGCGTATTTTTGATATTTTTTTTATATTTTTATTTAATGGTATAGTATCGCATACTATTATTTCATCTATAGATGAATGCATAATATTTTTTTTAGCATTTCCTGAAAAAATAGGATGTGTTGCATATGCATATACTTGTTTTGCACCTCTTTTTTTTAATGCATTAGCAGCTTTACATAATGTACTTCCTGTGTCTATCATATCATCTATTAATATGCAATTTCGTTGATTTACATCACCTATAACATTCATAACTTGTGATATATTTTTTGACTTTGGTCTTCTTTTGTCAATTATTGCCATATTTGTTTCATTGAGTAATTTAGCAATTGCTCTTGCACGTATAACACCTCCTATATCCGGTGATACTACTATTGGATTCTCTAAATTTATTTGTAATATATCTTCTATTAAAATAGGACTACCGAATACATTATCAACTGGTATATCAAAAAATCCTTGAATTTGTTCTGCATGTAAATCCACTGTTAATACTCTGTCTACACCTACTATTGATAGAAAATCTGCTATAACTTTTGCTGTTATTGGTACTCTAGCAGATCTAACTCTTCTATCTTGTCTTGCATATCCAAAATATGGTATAACTGCTGTTATTCTTCCTGCAGATGCTCTTCTTAAAGCATCTACAATTACTACTAATTCCATGATATTATCATTTGTAGGTGCACAAGTTGATTGTATAATGAATATATCATCTCCTCTTACATTTTCATTTATTTGTACGCTTATTTCTCCATCACTAAAACGACTTACTATTGCGTTTCCTAAATTTGTATTTAACCTTTTAGCTATTAGATTAGCTAATTTAGGAATAGCGTTTCCTGAAAAAAGTTTCATATTAGGCACAAATAAATTACCTCATTTTTTTATTTATTTTTTTTTTTGTAAAATTGATTAATTTTGTAATTTTTTTGATTTATTAAGTATATCATGTAAAATTTTATAGTTAATAATTTATTAATGAATTTATTTATAAAATATTTAATTTGTTTTTATTTTCATGTTTTTAAAATATATATAAATATTTTATTTAAGTTTAACAAATAAATTAATTAATTTTAATTAATTTAATTTTATTTAATCTAATTTTTATTTAATAGTTGTATATTTTAATATATAATTTTAATTTAAAATTATTATTTTTAAAATTAAATATAAAATTTATTCATGAAAAATTCCATCATTTCTAAATTAGTTTTTATAAAAAATCGTTATAAAGAAATTGAAAATGATTTAAATAAAATTAAAATAATAAATAATAAAAATATATACAAAAAATTATCTAAGGAATATTCTAAATTAGGTGAAATAGTAAATTATTTTTTGATTTGGAAAAAATTACAAAAAGATATAAAAATTATTAAATCATTTTTAAGTGATGATGAGATGTTTGATTTAGCTGAAGATGAACTTAAAAAAAATTATTCTTATATTAAAATTATTGAAAATAAAATTAAATTATTACTTATTCCTAGTTGTCAAGAAGATACATTTAATTGTTTTATTGAAATTAGAGCGGCTACTGGTGGTAATGAAGCAGCTATTTTTGCAAAGGAATTATTTAAAATGTATTATAAATATATTGAATTATATAATTGGAATATTGAATTTATTAGTATATGTAATTCTGATTTAAATGGTTATAAGGAAATAATTTTTAAAGTTATTGGTAAAGGTGCTTATGGTAGATTAAAATTTGAATCTGGAGGTCATAGGGTTCAAAGAGTTCCAGCAACTGAATCTCAAGGAAGGGTACATACTTCAACTTGTACTGTAGCAGTAATGTCAGAATCTTCTAATAATGAAATTTTAAAAATTAATTCTAATGATATTAAAGTAGATAGTTATCGATCTTCTGGTGCTGGTGGACAACATGTAAATACAACGGATTCAGCTATTAGAGTTACACATTTACCTACTGGTATTACTGTAGAGTGTCAAGATGAACGTTCTCAGCATAAAAATAAAGCTAAGGCATTATCTGTTTTGTATGCTAGGATTAATGCTATTAGACTTGCTAAGTTACGTGCTAATAGAGATGCTACAAGACGTTCTTTATTAGGTACTGGAGATAGATCTGATAGAAATAGAACTTATAATTTTCATCAGGGTAGAGTTACTGATCATCGTATTAATTTAACTTTATATCAATTGAATGAAATTATGTCTGGTAAATTAGATTTATTAATTGAACCTATATTACTTAAATATAATTCTAATAAATTTATTGATTGAATACTATTGATGAAAATTAGTTCATGGATTTCTAGTATAATTCCGCTAATATCATATTGTAATCCTAAATTATATGCAGAAATATTTCTTATTTATGTAACTGGTAGATCAAAAAAATGGTTATTATTGCATGATGATTATTTGTTGAATTCATATCAAATTATAAGTTTGAAAAAATGTGTTGATAGGTTATGTATGGGTGAACCTGTTTGTTATATAGTTAAAGAATGTGAATTTTGGTCTTTACCCTTAATACTAAATAATGATGTATTTATACCTCGTCCTGAAACTGAAATTTTAGTTGAAAAATTATTAGATAAATTGTCAATTAATTGTAATAGTAAAATATTAGAATTAGGTACCGGTTCTGGTGCTATTAGTTTAGCTATAGCTAAAGAAAGACCTTTTAGTAAAATTATAGCAGTGGATTATTCTATTAATTCAATTAGATTAGCTAAATATAATGCAATGATGTTAAAATTAAATAATGTTTCTTTTTTTTTAAGTGATTGGTATGTTATATTTGATTCTATTAAATTTGAATATATTATAAGTAACCCTCCTTATTTATCCATTCATGATATTAATTGTAATAATAGTTTAAAGTTTGAACCATATGGTGCTTTGTTTTCTAAATATGATGGTATATATGATATAGAATTTATAATTAATAATTCTAGTAAATATTTATATAATAATGGTTGGTTATTATTAGAACATAGTTATAATCAAAAAAATATTGTACAAGATATTTTTTATAATAATAATTTTGTAAATATTTTTACTTTTAAAGATTATCATGGTCATGATCGTGTTACTTTGGGTATGAAATATTAATATTTTTAAAATTTTTAATTTATTAAAATAAAAATTTTGGTTTTATTATTTTTATAAAATTTAATTGTTTTCATATGTTTTTTATTTTATGTAATTGTGATATAAATATGATTTTAAATATAATATATTTTTTGAGTATTTTATTTTAAATTATAAGGTATTTTGTTTAATGATTTTAAAAAAATATTTTTCATTTTATCAATTTAAATAATTTATATAAATTATTTATTTTTTATTATAAATATTTTTATTATATTTTATTTGGATATATTATAAATATAATTTTATATTCTTATTATTTATAATATTAATTAATTAATATTATATTATTAATAAAATTATTGTTTTATATTTATAAATAAAATGAATTAATTATTTTTATTTTTATTCCATTTTTTTTTATTTTTTTAAAGTATTTTCCTTGTATTTGCTATTTTTATTTATAATTATTATTTAATATAATAGCATTATGGGAGTTGATGTATGAAATCTGCGTTTGATTTTGATTTTTCTAAAATATCAATTTGTGAAGCTTTAGTAAAAATTCTATGTGTTGTTTGCACAGATTGTTTTATTAATGATGTTTTTGATAAGTTAAATATTTTAGAAAATGAAGCTAATATCTATTTTAATAATTATATTGTAAAAAATGAATATGATAAATTAAAAATTTTACTTAGATTGTTTTATAAAGAATGGAACTTTAGAAGTGCTGATGGTATATATAAACTTTCAGAAGTTTTATTAATAGATAAAGTAATTTTTTATCGTAAGGGGACAGCAATTTCTTTAGGAATTTTATTATTACATATTGCACAGAAATTTTCTATATCATTAAATCCTGTAATTTTTCCTACTCAATTGATTTTAAGATCTGATTTTTCTGATGGAAGGATATTATATATAGATCCTTTTAATGGAGATATTTTGAGTAGACATATTTTAGAATTATGGTTAAAGGGTAATGTCAGTTTTTTTGCCACTTTACATGATAATTATTTATCTAAAGCTGATTCTTTTAATGTAATACGAAAAATTTTTAATATTTTAAAAGGAGCATTAATGGAGGAAAAGAAAATGGAAGAAGCATTAAATATTAGTAATTTATTATTAAAATTGAACCCTGAAGATCCTTATGAAATTAGAGATAGAGGATTAATTTATGCTCATTTAGATTGTGGAAATGCTGCATTAAATGATTTGATGTATTTTGTAGAACATTGTCCAGAAGATCCTATTAGTGAAATAATTAAAATTCAAATTCATTCTATAGAAAGAAAACATGTTATTTTTCATTAGTTTTATATTATTTTATAATAAATATTATATATTTATATAAGATTTTTTTGTTTAAAAATTAATATTAAATTTTAATTTATTTTAATAATTTATTATTTTTTTCATTAATTTTATTATAAATTTTTATGTAAAATATTATTTTATAATATATTTATTTTTAAAAATATATTTTTAGTATAAATTAAATATTAAAATTTTATTTTGTATAAATGTTTTTTATATTTTAATTATCTAAAAAACTTCTTAATATTTCAGATCTACTGGGATGTCTTAGTTTTCTTAATGCTTTAGCTTCTATTTGACGTATTCTTTCTCTTGTTACATCAAATTGTTTGCCTACTTCTTCTAGTGTGTGATCTGTACTCATATCAATTCCAAATCTCATTCTTAATACTTTTGCTTCTCTTTCTGTTAATCCTGAAAGGACATTGTTTGTTGCTGTTTTTAAACTTTCCGATGTCGCTGATTCTAATGGTAATTTAATTGTTTGATCTTCTATAAAATCTCCTAAATGTGAATCTTCGTCATCTCCCAATGGGGTTTCCATAGATATAGGTTCTTTAGCTATTTTTAATATTTTTCTAATTTTATCTTCTGGTATCATCATTTTTTCTGATAATTCTTCTGGTGTAGGTTCTCTACCTATTTCTTGTAATATTATCCTTGATATTCTATTTAATTTATTAATAGTTTCAATCATATGTACTGGTATTCTAATAGTTCTTGCTTGATCAGCTATAGATCTAGTTATTGCTTGTCTTATCCACCATGTTGCATAAGTAGAAAATTTATATCCTCTACGGTATTCAAATTTATCTACAGCTTTCATTAATCCTATATTTCCTTCTTGTATAAGATCTAAAAATTGTAATCCTCTATTTGTATATTTTTTAGCAATAGAAATTACTAATCTCAAATTAGCTTCTATCATTTCTTTTTTTGCTTTTTTTGCTTTAGTTTCTCCTATTAATATTTTTTTATTTATATTTTTAATTTGTTTAATAGTTAAACCTGCTTTTTGTTCAATTTTATATAGTTTTTTTTTTATTAAATCTATATCTTTTTTAATATTTTTAAAATTTATTTTTATTTGTTTATTCTTTGATATTTTTTGATTTAAGAATGTATTATATAATTTATTATTATTAAATAATTTAATGAATTTTTTTTTTGATATATTATATTTTTCGATATATAATTTCATGATTATTTTTTCTTGTTTTTTAATTTTATTCATTGTTTTTTTTGTATTATACATTAAATGATCAAATTGTTTTGTCACTAGTTTAAATTTTTTGAATATATTTGATAAATTTTTTATTTGTTTTATTGAATCTTGATGTTTTCTTCCTTTTTTATTGATTATTTTTTTTGTTATTTTATATTGTTCATATAGTTCTTGAAATTTTTTATTTGCAATCATTGGATCAATTATGTTTTCTTCATCATTATTTTTATTTCCATTTAAATTTTTATTTGATTGAATTATAATTTCTTTATCAATATTATTTGTTATAAAAGTTTTTTTTTCATCTATAAATCCTATTATTAATTCAGATAATTTTATTTCACCTTTTTTAACTTTTTTATATTGTTTTAATAAGTATTTTATAGTTTCTGGAAGTTCTGCTATTGAAATTTGTATTTGATTTATACCTTCTTCTATACGTTTTGCTATATCTATTTCTCCTTCTCTAGTTAAAAGTGAAACTGTTCCCATTTCTCTCATATACATTCTGACAGGATCGTTTGTTCTTCCTAGTTCAGATTCTACATTTGATAAAACTTTGTTTGTTACTGTAATAACATCTGTATCGTTATTATTTTCATTTAGTACTAAATCATTTGTATTTGGTGTTTCTTCTAAAACTTGAATACCCATATCATTAATTATTTGCATTATATCAGTAATTTGTTCTGTAGTAATAAATTCATCCATAAGATAATCATTTACTTCAGAGTAAGTTAAGTATCCTTGCTCTTTTCCTTTAGTAACAAGTAACTTTATTTGTAATTGATGATGTTTAATCATATATAATCCGTTTTTTTATTTTTATTTTAAATATATTATACTGTTGATTATATATTTTATTCATTTAATTTTATCTTATTATTTATTTTTGCTAAAGTTTTATTTATATTCCATAAAATGATTTTATTTTTTTTATTTAATCCATCAGTTTTAGCTTTTTTTAATAATTTGTTTTGTTGTTTTTGTAATATAAATTTATAAATTTTATTTAGTCCGTCATTTAAAAATAGGTTTTGATCTTTTTTTTTTATCATATGATCCCATGTTGAAAGATGATTTATTATTCTATAATATTTATTTCCTCTATACAATTCTAATAGTTGACCTGTATTTATTTTTTTGATTTTTTTACAATATTTTGTTAGGTGTATAAATATTTTAATTCCTGGTATTTTTAGTTTTTTTATTTCTTTGTTATTTAATTTATTATTTATTAAATTTATTAATTTTGGATTTTGTATTAATAGTGCAATTAATATTTTTATAATATTGTATCCTGTTTTTATGGGTATATCGAATGAATTTAATTTTATTTTTCTGGGATATAAAATATTAATTTGTTTTTCTAGTTTTGGGTCGTATATTATTCCTTGAATTTTATTTAATTTTTGTTTTAATAATGTTTTTGTTATCTTACCTGGTATTTTTTCTATTAGTGGTAAAGCTATTACATTTAATTTTGTTATTTCATTATAATATTTTTTTTTTATTTTTTTTAATAATTTTTTGAATAGAAATTCTGATAGGGGGGTGGAATTTTTTATTATTTTTTTAAATTTTATTGTACCAATCTTACGTATTAAAGAATCTGGATCTTCTCCTTTAGGTAAAATAATAAAATTTATTTGTTTTGTATCTTCTATATATGGTAATGTTGATTTTAATGTATTCCATGTAGCTTTTTTACCTGCTTTATCACCATCATAGCAGCAAATAATATTATCTGTTATTCTAAATAGTATTTCTATTTGTTCTTTTGATATATGTATTCCTAAAGAAGCTACAGTAAAATCAATTTTATATTGTGTTAATGTAATTACATCTGTATATCCTTCTACTATAATTATTTTTTTAGGATTTTTATTTTTTTTTTGTATTTCGTATAGTCCATATAATTGTTTTTTTTTATGAAATATTTTTGTTTCCGGGGAATTTATATATTTTGGTATTTCATTATTCAATGATCTACCTCCAAATCCAACAATATTTCCTATTTTATTTTTTATTGGAAACATTATACGATTTCTGAAATGATTATAATATTGTTTTTTTTTATTTATTATTATCATTCCAGATTCTACTAATAATTTTTTTTTTTCTTTATTGTAGTTAAAAAATTTTATTAAATCTTTTGATTCCGACGTTGATAAACCTACATTAAATTTTTTAATTATATCATTATTTAGATTTTTTTCTTTTAAAAAATTTTTTACTGATTCATTTTTTGTATTTTTTAGATTTTTTTGATAAAATATGTTTATTATTTTTAATATTTCATATATTTTTTTTCTTTTTATTATATTTTTTTGTAAATTGTTATTAAATTTTTTATAAGGTATTTTTATATTGCATATATAAGATAATTCTTCTATACTTTCTATAAAATTTAAGTTATCATGATTCATTAAGAAATCTATAGCATTTCCATGTATACCACACCCAAAACAGTAAAAAAATTGTTTTTCTTTATTTATTATAAAAGAAGGATGATCTTCTTTATGAAATGGACATAATGAGGAAAAATTTTTTCCTTTTTTATGAACGTTGATTTTGTTACTGATTAATTCAACTATATCTGTTTGAAATAATAATTCAGTAATAAATTCTTTTGATATAATTTTATTCATGTTTATTGATTACCAATATAATTATTTCATTAATTTTTATAATTAATTTAATTTTAATTGAATTAATTATTTATTAATATAATCTAATTCTTCTTGAATTTTCTCTTATTAGTTTTTTCATTGTTCTTTTAATTGCTGATGCTTTTGCTCTTTTCCTTTCTGTTGTTGGTTTTTCATAAAATTCACGTTTTCTTATTTCTGCTAAAATTCCAGCTTTTTCACATGAACGTTTAAATCTTCTTAATGCTATATCGAATGGTTCATTTTCACGAATTTTTATTACAGGCATTTTTTTTTACCTCTTATTTAAAATATATTGTATATTTATAAATATTTTTTATTTATATTAATATACTTTGGTATAGAATATATTTCAATTATTTGTTTTATTTTTATTTTTATAGTTTTTATTTTTTTTATTAATTTTATGCTTACTTTAGGTATTGAAACATCTTGTGATGAGACAGCTGTTGCTATTTATGATAGTAATATAGGTTTGATATTTGATAAAATTTATAGTCAATCATTACATAGTAAATATGGTGGTGTAGTGCCAGAGTTAGCTTCTAGAGATCATTTAAGAAAAATAATATCTCTTATTAGGATTTCTTTTTTAGAGTATAGGTTATGTTTTTCTGATATTGATGTAATAGCTTATACAGCAGGTCCTGGTTTAATTGGTTCTCTATTGGTTGGGGCTACAATTGCTTGTACTTTAGGTTTTGCGTTAAATTTACCTGTTATTCCTATTAATCATTTAGAAGCTCATATACATACTCCTATGATGGAAGGTGTTATTACCGATTACCCTTTTATTTCTTTATTGGTATCTGGTGGGCATACTCAATTGATTTATGTTAAAAATTTTAGAGATTATGAATTATTAGGTCAATCTATTGATGATGCTGCTGGAGAAGCTTTTGATAAGGTTGCAAAATTATTAGGTTTGCAATATCCAGGTGGTAAATTATTATCGGATATGGCTAGATATGGTAAACTTAATAAGTTTATTTTTCCTAGACCTATGTTAAATAAAGATAATTTAAATTTTAGTTTTTCTGGAATAAAAACTTTTGCTTTAAATATTTTAAAAAATATTAAATATAATATTGAATTGTATGCAGATATAGCTAGAGCTTTTGAAGATGCTATGATTGATGTTTTAGTTAATAAATGCATTAGTGCCATTAAAAAAACAGGTTTAAAGCGTGTCGTTTTAGTTGGTGGTGTTAGTGCAAATGATGTTTTACGTGATAAATTATCTACTTCGCTTAAATTATATAATGGTAAAGCGTTTTATTCAAGTAAAATTTTTTGTACAGATAATGCAGCGATGATTGCTTATACTGGAATGATACATTTTTTTAGTAAAAATATTCATGATAATAAATTAAATATTAAGGTGTATCCAAGATGGTCATTAGTATGATAATTAACTATTAAATTTTAATATGTATTTTTTATTTTAAATATTATATTATATTTAAAATATTGTTTATTTTTGATTTTATTAATAAATTATATAGATAAAGTTAATTTTTATGTAGTTAATATTAATTTTAAGTATAAATATTAAATTTGTTTAAATGTTTGTTTTTAGTTTCATTAACTAAATCTATTTTAGGGACGTAGTTCAATTGGTAGAGCACTGGTCTCCAAAACCAGTAGTTAGGGGTTCGAGTCCCTTCGTCCCTGATTGTTATTTTAAATATTTTAGTTTATTTTTTCATTTTTTTTTGTTATTATTTTATATTCATAGTATAGTTTAATATTATTTTATATATTAGATATATTTTATTTATTTTAGATATTATATTTTATTTGTTATATGTAATATTTTTTTTATATAAACTTTTATTTATTTATTTGGAGGTTTATTAATGATTGATAATAAGATTATTAAATTAACTGATAATAATTTTAATGATTATATTATTAGTTGTTCTAAATTAATTTTAATAGATTTTTGGGCTGAATGGTGTTCTCCATGTAAGGCTTTTTCATTAGTATTAGATAAAATTGTTGACGAATATATAAATTTAATTATAGCTAAAGTAAATGTTGATGATAGTTTACTTGTTACTAAAAAATATAAAGTTAAAAGTATACCGACTTCTTTATTATTTAAAAATGGATGTGTTGTAGCAGAAAAGATAGGCTCTTCTTCTTTTCAAGAAATGAAAATATTTTTAGATAAATATTTACTTTAACTGTTTAGTTTATTAAAATAAATGGTGTAGTTATTTATTATGGATTATTTTTTTTAGTTTTATATTTATTTTTTTATTTAAATATGTATTACAGGTACAAATTTTTTATTTAAAATTTAAAATATAATTTTTAATGTTTTTTTATTTAGGATATATTTAAAATATTTTTGAATAAGAGTATTTTGTCGCATTAAATATTATAGATCTGCACATTGTAGTTATTTATAACTTTCTGATTTAATAAGAATTTTTTATTATGAATCTTACCGAATTAAAAAACACTCCTGTATCAGAATTAATTGTAGTTGGTAACAATATAGGATTAGAAAATTTACCACATATGCGTAAGCAGGATATTATTTTCACGATACTCAGGCAACATTCTAAATCTGGTGAAGATATATTTGGAGATGGTGTATTAGAAATCTTACAAGATGGTTTTGGATTTTTACGTTCATCTGACAGTTCTTATTTGGCAGGACCTGATGATATATATGTATCTCCCAGTCAAATACGTCGTTTTAATCTTAGAACTGGAGATAGTATTTTTGGTAAAATACGTCCTCCAAAAGATGGTGAAAGATATTTTGCTTTATTAAAGGTAAATAAAGTTAATTATAATAAACCTGAAAGTGCACGTAGTAAAATTTTATTTGAAAATTTAACTCCTATACATGCTAATTCTCGATTGTATATGGAAAGAGGTAATGGTTCAACTGAGGATTTAACAGCACGTGTTTTGGATTTAGTTTCTCCTGTAGGTTTAGGTCAGAGAGGATTAATTGTTGCTCCTCCTAAAGCTGGTAAAACTATGCTTTTACAAAATATGGCTCAAAATATTGCATATAATTATTCTAACTACGTATTAATAGTTTTATTAATTGATGAACGTCCAGAAGAAGTTACTGAAATGCAACGTTTAGTTAATGGCGAAGTAGTTGCTTCTACGTTTGACGAACCTGCATCTCGACATGTACATGTTTCTGAAATGATTTTAGAAAAAGCAAAACGTTTAGTGGAACACAAAAAAGATGTTATAATTTTATTAGATTCTATTACTAGATTAGCTAGAGCTTATAATACAGTTGCTCCTTTGTCAGGCAAAGTTCTTACTGGTGGTGTTGATGCCAATGCTTTACACAGACCCAAACGTTTTTTTGGAGCTGCTAGAAATATGGAAGAGGGAGGAAGTTTAACAATTATAGCTACTGCATTAATTGATACTGGATCCAAAATGGATGAAGTTATTTACGAAGAATTTAAGGGTACAGGAAATATGGAATTACATTTATCACGTAAAATTGCTGAAAAGCGTGTTTTTCCAGCTATTGATTATAATCGTTCTGGTACACGTAAAGAAGAATTATTAGTTTCTTCTCATGAATTACAAAAAATGTGGATTTTACGTAAAATAGTACATCCTATGAATGAAATTGATGCAATTGAATTTTTAATTAATAAATTAGCTATGACTAAAACTAATAATGAATTTTTTGATATGATGAGAAGATCATAGATGATTATTTTTTTATTTTTTTATAAATTTTATTTTGTATAAATATTTTTTATATTTTAATTATGTTATATTATTTAAATAAAATAAAATTTATTTTTTTAATAAATTTTGTGTTTTTATTTAATTTGCAATAATTATATTAATTACAGGATTTGTATATGATTTTATTAAATATTCTATCTATTTTTAGAACTGAAATTGAGTATGTTAATTTTGTCATATTTGATATTAAATCTAATAAAAACAATAAATTTATACAATTATGTGAAAATTGATTTTAAAGTAAATTTAATTTTAAGAAAATTTTTCTAACAACTTCATGTACTTCTTTTTTAGAAATGTTAGATTTGTTAATTAATGTTTAACCTGAGATGAAATTATAATGTTTAGTCATATAATTTGTTTTCACAGCTAATATATTTATATTGAGAGGAGCTGTAGTTGTATTTGTTGATATTCGTCCAGATACATTAAATAATAAATAAAAATCTTATTGAAAAAGTAATTATCTCAAAAACCAAAGCAATAGTTGCAATTCATTATGCTGGAGTTAATTTTAATATGTATTTAATTATGTTTGTAGTTATGAAATATAATTTATATGTGATAGAAAGAAGATAAGGGATAATGTTTAAATATAAAGATGTATATTTGGGTTGTATAGGTTATACTAATTGTTTTAATTTTCATAAAACCAAAAATTATACTTTTTGTGGTGAAGGTGGATTATAATAATTAATGATGATTTATTAATAAAATGATTTTATATGATATATGAAGAGGGTATTAAACGATCAATTACTACCTTAAATAAAATAAATAATTATATGTGGTTTGATGTTTGATCACATTTGTTAAATTTATAAGTTGCATATTTATGAGTTCAATTAAGGGTATCAAGACATATTTATAATTATCGTATGAATTTATGGAATAATTATTTTAATAATATATTTTATTTAAGTAAAAATAAAGAGGTATAATTATCTAACATTCCAAAATATTGCAAACATAATGTATATATTTTTTATTTAAAAATGAAAAATAAGAATGAATTTTATTATTTAATAAATTGGTTAATGGTATATAAGATTTTTTTTTCTTTTCATTATGTTTCTTCACATACTTATTCTGTAGCTAAAATGTTTAGTTGTTTTGTAAAAATGATTTTATACTACAGTTGAAGGTAAGAGTTTAATACGTATTATAATATATTATAATTTAACTCTTGATGATCAGAATATTATCATTAAATATTTAAAAACATTTTTTAAATAGTTATTGATTTAAAATTAATATTTTAAATAGTTTTATTTGCGCTCGTAGCTTAATTTGGTAGAGCACTATTTTCCGAAGATAGAAGGTTCAGGTTCAATTCCTGTCGAGCGTTTTATTCAATATTATTTTTTATAAATAATAATAATTATTATTGGTGACTATAGCTCAATTGGTAGAGTGCTGGATTGTGGATCCGGTGGTTATGGGTTCGATCCCCATTAGTCACCCAAATATTTTTTTTTAATGAATACGATGAAATATGATAGTTGTATTAGTTTAAATAATTAATTTTTTATTTTTATGTGTGTTTAAGTTATTTATTTTCTATTTCTTTTAATATTTTTTTTGTTATTTTGTATTATATTTAATATTTTAATAAGTATAAATTTATATTGGTTTGTTTATGTTTGAACAATGTTTTATTTATAATATACAAAATATTTTTGTTCTTTCTATTACATTAATATTTGTATTATTTTATGAGATTATTAATGGTTTTCATGATACAGCTAATTCTGTTGTTACATTAATTTATACTAAAACTATGGAAGTTAAATCTTCTGTAATTTTATCTAGTATATTTAATTTTTTTGGTGTTTTATTTGGTGGTTTAACTGTTGCTTATGCTATAATTCATTTGTTTACAATAAATTTATTAATAGATATTATTTCTGTAAATGGTTTAAAAGTAATTTTTTCTATTTTATTATCTTCAATTATATGGAATCTTATTACTTGGTATTTTGGTTTCCCTTCATCTAGTTCGCATGCTTTGATTGGTTCTATTATTGGTATTAATTTGATACATTCTTTTATTAATAATATTTCTATTTTTAATATATTACATACTTATGAGATTATTAATGTTTTATTATCTTTAATTTTTTCTCCGATTATTGGTTTATTATTATCTGGTACTATTATTATATTGTTACGTAAATTTTTAATTAATAATTCAAAATATGCATATATACATATGACTCCCCTTGATTATTATAAGAGATTTGGTATAAAAAAACCACCTTTTTGGATTAGATTATTTATTATTTTTTTTTCTGTAGGTGTTAGTTATGCTCATGGATCTAATGATGGGCAAAAAGGTATAGGTTTAATTATGTTAATATTAATTTGTATAATGCCAGGTTGTTTTGTTTTAAATTTGAATTCTTCTTGTTATGAAATAATGCGCACAAGAAATTCTGTAAATAATTTTAAAGATTTTTATGAAAAAAAAATAGAAAATGAATTTAAAATTATTTGTTCATCTAACTCTTATACTGTTGATATTAATAATGTTATTTTATTAAAAAAAGATTTTCATGATAATTTAAATATTTATAGTGTTATTAATTTTGTTCAATTATTACTATCTAATTTATTGGATTATAATAGTTTGAGTTTTGTTCAACGAATTAATTTAAGATTTTTATTAATATATGTATCTAATTATATTAATCAGATATTGAATCGTTCAGATATAAGTTGTTCTGATAAACAATTTTTAAATATTATTAATAGTAATATATTATATACTATTGAGTATGCTCCTATTTGGATTTTTATTATTGTTGCAATTTCACTTTCTTTTGGAACTATATTAGGATGGAAAAGGGTAACTTTAACTATGGGAAAGAAAATAGGTCGTAAAAATACTACTTATGCTCAAAGTATATCTTCTCAAATTACATCTTCTTTTGCTATTGTTATCGCTAGTTATTTTGGAATACCAGTATCTACAACTCATATTATTTCTTCTTCAATAGCAGGTTCTATGTTATTTGATAAGGTAGGTTTACAATTTAGTATTATAAAGAGTATTTTTTTAACTTGGGTATTAACTTTACCTATATCAATTTTATTTTCTATTATTTTTTATTTGTTTTTTTTAAAAATATAAATTAAATATATATTTATTTGATATTTTGATTATATTTAATATCCGCGTTATTTTTTAGATTTGATATAATATATTCAATTTCTATTTGTTTATTATATTGTTTTAATTTATTTATTTTTACATTATTTATATTTATTTTGTCATGGTATATTTTTATTAACTTTATTAATAGTAAAATATTTTTATTGTTTTTACATTCACTTAAATAATATATTGGTTTATTATTTATAGGTGCTTGTAAATTAAATATTGTTTCATTTATATTTTTATTATTTTTTTTTGACAATGTTAATATTATTTTTTTATTAAATTTTATTTTTAATTTATTTAAATCTATATATATACCTTTATTGAGATTATTTATTATTTGTAATATTTGTTTTTTTTTTTCAATTTTATTTTTATCTTTGTAATTTTTTAAATTTATTTTTGCTATTTGTACAATACGTTTTTGATTTATTAAATTGATTAATAATTTTATTTCTTTATTTAAGATAAAATTTGAATTTTTTATATTTTTTATTATTTCCTTTATTAATATTTTATCTTTCAATATTTTTATGTATTGATTTACTGTTAAATTTATATTCCTTAAAGTTATTAAGTATTTATTATTATTAAATATACCATTTATTTTAAATGATTTATTATTTAAAATGAAATTTTTTATTTTATCATCTGTTATTTTAAAATTTAATTTTTTTATATATTGTTTTAATAATATTTCATTTATAAATTGTTCTGTTATATTTCTTTGTATTTCATTTATAAATTTTTTGTTTTTTTGTAATTTAATGAAATTTTTTCCATATATTATTTTTTGTTGATCAATTTCATATTTATATTTATTTATGAGTTTTATAAAAGTTATTTTTTCTTTATTTATTTTTATTATATAATTGTTGTTAAATTTAATGATATGATTGCTAATACTAGTAAATATTATTGATGTAATTATTATAAATAAGATTGTGTTGAGTATTATTTTCCTATATTTTTTTTTAATATTTTTTATCATTTTATTTTTTTTATTTTTTTAAATTAACTAGAAGTATTATTTTTATAAATATGTTTAATTTTTTTTTTCTAATGCTAGATCCAATACTTCTTCTATATTTTTTACCGCATGAATTTTTAGTGCAGAGGTGATATTTTTAGGTATTTCTTCTAAATCACGTTTATTTTCATAAGGTATAATTACTATTTTCACTCCTCCTCTGTGTGCTGCTAATAATTTTTCCTTTAATCCTCCTATTGATAATACTAATCCGTGTAATGTTATTTCTCCTGTCATAGCTATGTTAGAACGTATTGCTTTTTTTGTTAAGCAAGATATTAATGCTGTGCTCATAGCTATTCCTGCACTGGGTCCATCCTTAGGTATTGCTCCTTCTGGGACATGCACATGTATATCACATTTTTCATAAAAGTTTTTTTTAATATAAAATTTGTCTGTTCTGGCTCTAACTACAGTCATTGCTGTTTGAATGGATTCTTGCATTACCTCTCCTAATGAACCTGTATAGGTTAATTTTCCTTTGCCAGGTACACATTCGGTTTCAATAGTTAATAGTTCACCTCCTACTTCTGTCCATGCTAATCCTGTTACTCTTCCTATTTTATTAATTTTATCAATTTTATTTAAATAAAATTTTGGAATGCCCAAATATTTTTTTAGGTTTTTATTATGTATTTTTATTTTTTTGATTGATTTATTCATAAATAAAGTTTTTACTGTTTTTCTGCATATTTTAGATAATTCTTTTTCTAAATTCCTTACTCCAGCTTCACGTGTGTAATGTCTTATTATATTTATTATTGTTTTTTTATTTAAATATAATTCGTCATTTTTTAATGCGTTTCTTTTTATTTGTTTTGGTAATAGATATTTTTTTGCAATATTTAATTTTTCATCTTCAGTATAACCTGATAATTTAATTATTTCCATTCTATCAATAAGTGCTGCTGGTATATTCATGGAATTAGAAGTTGCGATGAACATTACATCAGAAAAATCATAATCAACTTCTAAATAATGATCATTAAATGTTGTATTTTGTTCAGGATCTAATACTTCTAATAATGCTGATGCTGGATCACCTCTTATATCTGAAGAAATTTTATCTATTTCATCAAGTAGAAATAATGGATTTTTTACTCTAATTTTAGTCATTTTTTGTATTAATTTACCTGGCATTGATCCTATATATGTACGTCTATGTCCTCTTATTTCTGCTTCATCTCTCATTCCTCCTAGGGACATTCTTAAATATTTTCTTCCCGTTGCTTTAGCTATTGATTCACCTAATGAAGTTTTTCCAACTCCTGGAGGTCCTACTAAGCATAGAATAGGACCTTTTATTTTTTTTGTTCTAGTTTGTACAGCTAAATATTCAATTATTCTTTCTTTCACATTTTCTAAACCAAAGTGATCCATATCTAATATATTTTTTGCTTTTTTTAAATCTTTTTTTATTTTTGATCTTGCATACCATGGTACTTGTATCATCCAGTCTATATATCCTCTTACTACTGTTGCTTCTGCTGACATGGGTGACATCATTTTTAATTTTTTTAATTCTGATTTTGTTTTTTTCTGTATTTCTTTTGGCATTTTTGCTACATTTATTTTTTTTTTTAAATTTTCATATTCATCATTTATATTTTCTATATCACCTAATTCTTTTTGTATTGCTTTTATTTGTTCATTTAAATAATATTCTCTTTGACTTTTTTCCATTTGATTTTTTACTCTATTTCTTATTCTTTTTTCTACTTGTAAAAGATCTATTTCTGATTCCATTATGATCATGAGATTTTCTAATCTTTTACTTATGTCAAATGTTTCTAAAATTGTTTGTTTGTCTTTTATTTTCATTGACATGTGAGCTGCTATAGTATCAGCTAATTTTTCTGGATCTTTTATTTTATTAATTGTTGATAATACTTCAGTTGGTATTTTTTTATTTAATTTGATGTAACATTCAAATTGATTTATTGTTGTTCTAATTAATATTTCTTGTTCACGTTTTTTTATTATGGGTGATTGTATATAATTTATATATGCTAAAAAATGATTTTCGTTTTCAGTAAAATTATTTATTTTTGCTCTTTGTAATCCTTCTATTAATACTTTTACTGTTCCATCAGGTAATTTCAACATTTGTAAAATTTTTGATATTGTTCCAATGGAAAATAAGTCTTTTATTTCTGGTTTATCTATAGATGCTTCTTTTTGTGCAACTAATATTATTTTTTTGTCTGTTTGCATTGCTTTTTCTAAACAGTTAATTGATTTTTTTCTACCCACAAATAATGGGATAACCATATGGGGGTAAACTACTACATCACGTAGCGGTAAAGCAGGAATTTTAATATTTTTAGAATGCTCGATATTCATAGAGCTCTCTCTTTAATTTAGTTTTAGGTAGGACATGAAAACTGTATAAATAATACTAGTAATAAATATATATTTCAAGTTTTAAGTATATTCTAATATATAGGTTTATATATGATAATTAGTATCGATTATATTATAATTTTTTTATTTTTATTTAATAAAAATAATTTTTATTTAAATCATTTTAATTTTTATATATTATAATTGGTTTTGATTTTTTATCAACTGCAGAACTATTAACTATAATTTTTTTTATTCCTTTTATTGATGGAATATTATACATACTATCTAATAATATGTCTTCCATAATTGATCTTAGTCCTCTTGCTCCTGTTCCTTTTAATAAGGCTTTTTTTGCTATTTTATTTAATGCTTTTTTATGAAATTCTAGAGTTATTCCTTCCATATTAAATAATTCTATGTATTGTTTTGTTAATGAGTTTTTAGGTATGCTTAATATTTTTATTAAAGTTTTTTTATTTAGTTGTTTTAGTGTTGTTATTATTGATAATCTACCAATAAATTCAGGTATGATACCGTATTTTATCAAATCTTCTGGTTCTACTTTATTTATTATATTTTTTGTTTGATTTTTTTTATTTTTTTTTCTCCTATTGAATCCAATTAAATTTTTTTTTTCAATTCTATTTAAAATAATTTTTTCTAATCCATTAAATACTCCTCCGCAAATAAATAAAATTTTTGAAGTATCTACTTGTAAAAATTCTTGTTGTGGATGTTTTCTTCCTCCATATTGAGGTATTGATGCTATTGTACCTTCGATTAATTTTAACAATGCTTGTTGAACACCTTCTCCAGATACATCTCTTGTTATTGATGGATTATCTGTTTTTTTTGATATTTTATCTATTTCATCTATGTAAATTATTCCATTTTGTGCTTTTTTTATATTATAATCACATTTTTGTAATAATTTTTGTATTATATTTTCTACATCTTCTCCAACATAACCCGCTTCTGTTAATGTTGTTGCATCCGCTATACTAAATGGTACATTTAACATTTGTGCTAATGTTTCTGCTAATAATGTTTTTCCACTTCCTGTTGGGCCTATTAATAAAATATTGCTTTTACCAAGTTTGCAATTATTGTATTTTAATTTTTTATAATGATTATATACTGCTACAGATAAAATTTTTTTTGTTTTTTTTTGATTAATTACATATTCATCTAATTGTTTTTTTATGTGTTTTGGTGTTGGTATATTTTTGTATTTATTAATTATTTCTTTTGATTCATTTTCGATAATATTATTACATATTTTTATACATTCATTGCAAATATATGCTGATGATCCAGCTATTAATTTTTGTACTTCATTTTGATTTTTTTTACAAAAAGAACAAAATAATAATTTATTTAAAGTATTATTATTTTCTGTCATTTTTTTGTCCTAATTTTGTAGATTTTAATATTTGTATTATAATAATTTTTATTATTTATAAATATTTTATTTATTTAGTATTTTTTTTTACTAAAATTTTATCAATAATACCATAATTTATCGCTTCTTTGGTAGTAAAGAAATAATCTCTTTCTGTATCATTTTTTATTTTTTCTATTGTTTTCCCTGTATTTTTGGCTAATATTTCGTTTATTATATTTTTTATTTTTACTATATTTTTGGTATGTATTTCTATATCAGTTACTTGTCCTTTATAAGCACTTAATGGTTGATGTATCATTATTGTAGAATTAGGTAAGGAGAATCTTTTATTTTTTTTACCTGATGATAATAAAAATGCTCCCATAGAACATGCTTGTCCTATACATATTGTATTTATATCTGGTTTAATAAAGTTTATTGTATCATATATAGATAATCCAGATGTTATGTTACCTCCAGGAGAATTAATATATAAATATATGTCTTTTTTTGGATTTTCGGCTTCTAAAAATAACATTTGTGCAATAGTTAAATTTGATAATTCATCATTTATTATACCATTTATAAATATTATTCTTTCTTTTAATAAACGAGAGTATATGTCATAAAATCTTTCTCTATTATTACAATTTTCTATTACCATTGGAATAATAGTATTGTTTATTTTGTTATTTTTAATTTTCATTTTAATCTTTATTAATTATTAAATATTTTTTCTTTTTTTTTTATCAAATTATTTTTTATTTATTGCCATGTTATCATAAAATGTTTTTTTTTTCCCTTTTTTATAATTGTATATTTATTAAATAATTTTTCGGATTTATCTATTATGTGTTCTGTGTTTTTTTGTTTTTTATTGTTTATCATTATTGCATTTGATATAATTATTTTTCTTGCTTGTGTTTTTGATGTTGTCAATTTTATCTTAATTAAAATTTCTGTTAAATTTATATTTTCGTTATTTTTAATTTTTATATGTGGTATACCACCTTGTTTTAATTGTTCAATATTTTTTTTTGTTATGTTTTTTATTTTTTTATGAAATAATATTTTTGTTATATTTTCAGCTATCTTTGTATTTTTTTCTCCATGAATCATTGTTGTTATTTTTTTTGCTAAAATTGATTGTACTATGTTTTTTTTTTCATGTTTTTTGTTTTTTTTTATTAATAATTTTATTTTTGATATTTTCATAAATGTAAATATTTTTAATAAATTATATATTTCTTTGTCATTAATATTCATCCAAAATTGATAAAATTTATAAGGACTAGTTTTTTTTTCATCTAACCAAATATTTTGTTTTTCACTTTTTCCAAATTTTTCTCCATTAGACTTAGTTAATAATGGTACTGTTAATGCAAATGTTTTTTTTTTATTAATTTTTTTTATTAATTCTATGCCTGAAATCATATTTCCCCATTGATCTGCACCTCCAATTTGTAATATTACATTATGTTTTTTATTTAGTTTATAAAAATCATAACTTTGTAATAAATTATATGAAAATTCACTAAAAGATATTCCATGTTTTATGTTTTTTATTCTTTTTTTAATAAAATCTTTATTTATCATATTATTTATAGAAAAATATTTCCCTATTTTAATAAGAAAATTCAAAATTTTTGTATTTTTAAACCAAGTATAATTATTAATTATATTAAGATTTTTATTGTTTGTTTTATCTTTTAAAATTTTGTTTATTTGTATTTTTATTTTTTTTGTATATTTATTTGTTTGTTTTTTAGATAATTTTTTTCTTTCTTTTTTTTTTAAAGTAGGATCTCCAATTATACTTGTTGCTCCTCCAATTAGTATTACTGGTATATGTCCGTATTTTTGAAAATGTTTTAAGCAAATTATAGGTATTAGATGACCCAAGTGTAAACTTTCCGCTGTAGGATCAAACCCACAATATAATTTAATATTTTCATTTTTTATTTTTCTTATTAATTTTTTTTCATTAGTTATATTTTTTATTAGCCCTCTTTTTTTTAGTTTTTTAATAAGATTTATATTTTTCATATGTTAAGTTTATTTTATGATTTATTTTTTTTAAAAAATTTAATTTTTTAAAATTACATTTTTAATATTTGATTTATTTAATTAAAATTATTTATTTAATTTTATTAAAATAATATATTTATTTTATTATTTAATATTATTCTTTTTTTAAATTAAATTAATATTTAATATATTTATGTATTTTTTAATATTAGTAATTATTATTTTATTTTTTATGTTTATCTGTTACCAATAAAATATTTAATAATTTAAATTAATTAAAATATTTTTTTTTTATTAAATATTTTTGTTTTATTTTTATATTTTTTTATTTAAGTTTTTTTATTTGTATAAGTATCTATTATTAAATTGATTTATTATAAATAAGTTTATCATATGTATCATTTTTTTTCTAAAAAATGATAAAATAATTTATCTTAATTATATAATTTATATAGATTATTATTATGTTTAAATCTTTTATTTTTGTTAGTTTTATCACATGTTTATCTCGTTTTTTAGGTTTTGTACGTGATGCTGTAGTTGCATATGTATTCGGTGTAAGTATTGAAACGGATGCTTTTTATATTGCATTTAAACTACCAAATTTATTAAGAAGAATATTTGCTGATGGTGGTGTTTCTCAAGTTCTTGTTCCTATATTATATAAATATAAATCTGATAAAAATAAAGAAGAAATAAAAATTTTTCTTTCATCTATTTTAGGTTTATTTTTTTTTATTTTATTATTTATAGTATTTTTAGGTATTATTAATTCTTCTATAATAATATCATTTTTTTTGCCTGGTTATTCTTGTGATATACATAAATTATATTTAGCTAAAATCTTATTTAGTATTATGTTTCCTTACATAATATTTATTTCAATTTCGTCCTTATATGGATTGGTATTGAATACTTGGAATAAATATACAATTTCATCTTTTATACCTATTTTACTTAATATAAGTATGATTTTTTTTTCTTTATTTATAATTAAATATTTTAATCATCCTATTATAGGTTTGGCATGGTCTGTTTTATTTGGTGGATGTTTACAATTTTTGTATCCACTTCCTTTTTTGAAAAAATTAGGTCTATTGGTATTTCCATATTTTAATTTTCGTAATATTAAAATATATCATATTTTTTATAAAATAATTCCTATGATGATTGTAACTTTTATAAGTCAAATATCTGTGTTTATAAATACTATTTTATCTTCTTATTTTACAACTGGTTCTGTTTCATGGATATATTATGCTGAGAGGTTAGTAGAGTTTCCTAGTGGTGTTTTAGGAGTATCTATCAGTTCTATTTTATTACCGTCTTTATCTAGAAGTTTTTTTATTAAGGATTATAAAAAATGTTCTTCTTTAATTGATTGGGGATTGCGTCTTTGTTTTTTATTAGCTTTGCCTGCAACTGTTGCATTGATTATATTATCTGGCCCTATTATTTTAATTTTGTTTCAATATGGTAAATTTACAGCTTTTGATTCATTAATGACTCAGCATATTTTACTTGCTTATTCTTTTGGTTTATTAGGATTTATTACAGTTAAAATTTTATCTACTAGTTTTTATTCTTTTCAAAATATTGTTGTTCCTATAAAGATTTCTTTTATAATTTTAGTACTTTCTCAATTTATGAATTTTTTATTTGTTTATTTTTTTGAATATATAGGTATTGCTTTATCAACTAGTTTTTCTGGTTTAATAAATGCTTTTTTATTGTATTATGAGTTACGTAAAAAAAATATTTTTACACCTAATCCTGGTTGGTTTATTTTTTTATTTCGTATATTTTTTTCAGTCTTTGTTATGGCTAGTGTTTTGTTTATTTGTATGTATTTTATGCCATCTTGGGAGATAGGTAATTTTTTTTATAAAATATTTCGTTTATTTTTATTATGTTTTATTGGTTTAATTACATATTTAATAATGCTTTTTTTATTAAAATTGCGTATATCGGATTTTACTCGCTATTAATTTTTTTTATTTTATTTTTTGTTTTGCTGTTTTTTATTTTTGTTATAGGGGCACTTACATGTTTATATCCAAAATTTTTTGATAATTTTTTTGTTTTTTTAATTAAATTTTTGTAGTTATTTTTTAGATTAATATTTTTTTGTTTTTTATTGATTTTTATATTTTTATTTTTAATTATATTTTTAATTTTTTTTATTTTTTTATTATTTTTTTGATTTTTATATTTTGTATTATTTAGTATGTTCTTTTGTATAATATTTTTTGATGTACATATTTTACACATTGTCCATTCTAATGTATACATTGCATAATCTATTTTTTTTATTAATTTTTTATTTTTTATTTTTTTATTTTTGATATTTTGTTTTTTTATTTTTAATATTTTATTATTTTTATTTTGTAATTTTAGTACATTGGTTATTTTATTTTTTTTTGATTTTATATTTTTGAAATAAATATATTTTATTTGATTATTTTTTTCTTTTTTTTTAGGAATTTTATTTAAAAGATTTATATTTATTATATTTTTTATTTTTTTGATTAGATTTTTCAAAGATAAAAATTTTTTAATTATTATAAAAATTTTTTTGTAATATAAATTTTTTATTAAATAATTATTTGTATATTCTTTTTTAATATTATATTTATTTTTTATTTCATTTATATTAGAATATTGTTTTTTTTTATATTTTTCCACTTCATTTGTACATTTTATTTTAGATTTATATTTCTTATATAATTCATAACTTAATATATTATTTTCTTTTTTTTTACATATTCTAGATACTAAATAATTTGGTGTTTCAATTTTTTTATTTGGTACTATAATTATTTTTACTCTTTTTTGTCTTTGTTCTATTTCATTTAATGCATCACGTTTTTCATTAAGTAGATATGAGGCAACTTTAACAGGTACAAATACGTGTACTTTATATGTATTTTCTTTTGTTGATTTTTCTTCTATTAGTCTTAGAATAGATAGTGCCAGTGATTCATTATCCCTAATATTACCTGTTCCATTACATCTAGGACATACATAATGACTTGATTCTCTTAGAGATGTACTTAATCTTTGTCTTGACATCTCTAATAATCCAAATTTGGAAATATGATTTATTTGAATTCTAGCTCTATCTTCTTTTATTATTTCTTTTAATTTGTTTTCTATTATTCTTTGATTTTTTACTGATGACATATCTATAAAATCTATAACGATTAATCCTCCTAAATCTCTTAATCTTAATTGTCTTGATATTTCATTTATTGCTTCATGATTAGTATGAAATGCAGTTTCTTCTATATCTATTCCTTTTTTAGATTGAGAAGAATTTATGTCTATAGATGTTAATGCTTCTGTTGTATCTATTATTATATCTCCCCCGGATGGTAATTTTACTTTTCTTTGAAATGCAGTTTCAATTTGTGATTCGATTTGATAATAATTAAAAAGTGGGATTTCACCTTTATATAATTTTATTTTGTTATTAAAATCTAATCTTCCTAATTCAGTTATATGTTTGTGTGCTAATTTTAATATATTAGGGTTATCAATTAATATTTCTTCTATATCTGGTTTTAGATAATCTCTAAATGCTCGAATTATTATATTGCTTTCTTGATATATTAAAAATGGTGAAGATTTTTTTTTAGCTAATTTTTTTATAGATTCCCAATGCTTTAATCTAAAATTTAAATCCCATTGTAATGAATTTATAGTTTTTCCTAATCCTGCTGTTCTTATTATTATCCCCATACCATTTGGTATTTTTAATAATGAAGTCAATTCTTTTATTTCTATCCTTTCCTCACCTTCTATTTTACGTGATATACCTCCAGCCTTGGGATTATTGGGCATTAATACTAAGTAACTCCCTGCTAGGCTAATAAATGTAGTAAGGGCAGCTCCTTTATTTCCTCTTTCTTCTTTATTAACTTGTATTATTATTTCTTGTCCTTCTGATAATATTTCTTTTATATTAAGTTTATTTATTTTATTATAACCCTTAGGATAATATTCATTTGATATTTCTTTTAAGGGTAGAAATCCATGTTTTTCTGTTCCATAATTTACAAATGCTGCTTCTAAACTTGGTTCAATCCTTATTATTTTTCCTTTGTATATATTAGATTTTTTTTGTTCATATCTTGGACTTTCTATATCTAAATCATATAAATTTTGTCCGTCAACTAAAGCAACTCTTAATTCTTCTTTTTGAGTTGCATTTATTAACATTCTTTTCATGATAATTATACTCATTTTATATAATTAATTAAATTACATAATATTAAATAACAACTTATATAGATAGATGAATTATTTTAATTATATTGTTTATTTTATTTAAATTTATATTTTATTAAATTTTATTTAGTAAATATTATTTAAAGTTTATTTTTTCAATTTTATTATTTTATATAGTTTATAATTTATAAAAATACATATATATGTGTTCATAATATAAGAATTGATAAAATTATTCAATTTATTACTAATCGATTTATATTGTATTGAATTGATAATTTGTATTATTATAAATAACAAATAAGTTTTTTAATTAAATAATGTTATCATTTTGTTATATTTTTCTTAATAAAATTTTGTTTAATATATGTCAAATTATAAAAATAGTGTACAAATTTTTACTATAGGAGTAAATGAATTGGATCAACGTATTGATAACTATTTGTTTAAATCCTTAAAATATATACCTAAAAGTAAAATATATAGTTTATTAAGAAAAGGTGGAATACGTGTTAATGGTAGACATGTTAAACATATTTATAGATTAAAAATAAATGATGTGATAAGAGTTTCTTCTTTGTGGTATTTTAATAAAAATAATAATATTGTTAAATATTTTAATAATAAATTTATTATGTTATTACAACGATCAATATTATATGAAGATGAAGATTTGTTAATTATTAATAAGCCTTCTGGTATTGCTGTACATGATGGTACAAGATTATCTAATAATATATTAGACGGTTTGCGTTTTTTATATTCTTATAATGTATTTCTTGAATTAGTACATAGAATTGATCGTGATACTTCAGGTTTATTATTACTTGCTAAAAATCGTTATTCTTTATGTTGTTTACATAGACAATTTCGTAATTATCAAATAAAAAAAAAGTATTTGGCTTTAGTTTATGGTAAATGGCCTATAGATCTTAAAATAGTTGATATTCCTGTTATTCATAAGAAAATATGTATAAATAGTATTAAAAATAAATTTTCATCTATTAATATAAAATATTCGGAAACTCATTTTAGTGTAAAAAGATATTTTAAATTTTCTACTTTAATTCGAGCTAAATTAATTACTGGTAAAACACATCAAATTAGATTACATACTAGTTATTTAGGTCATTGTATTGCTTTTGATAAACTATATGGTAAATTTAAATTTGATAATCAGTTAGTTCATACAGGATTGAAAAGATTATTTTTACATGCTTATGAATTAAAATTTATTCACCCTAGAACTAATAAAACAATATTAATTCGTGCACCTTTGGATAAAGATTTAAAAATTTGTTTAGATAATCTTTAATTAAAAAATAAGTATTTTTTATTTTAAAATATATTAATATTAAAATAGTATTTTTTTTTTTATTTGTTAATATTATTTTTTTTAAAAATATTATATTTTCTATATTAATTTTATTATTTTATTTATTTTTGAATATTTTTTTAATTTTATGGTATTAAATTGTGAATGATAATTTATTAATCAATAAATCGATTAAAAATAAAAAATCTCAATCTTCAAAGTTCAGAACTCCACCTTATTCTTTGGAAGCTGAACAATCAATTTTGGGAGGTTTGATGTTAGATAATGATAAATGGGATATTGTTTCTGAATTATTGGTTGTTGATGATTTTTTTAGTAGTGCACATCGTGTAATATTTACTACTATGCAATATTTATTTGATAACGGTAATCCTATAGATTTAATCACTCTTTCAGAATCTCTAGAACAAAATGGTAATATAGATAATGTTGGTGGATTTGCTTATTTAGCTGAATTATCCAAGAATGTTCCAAGTAGTACTAATATTTCAGCTTATGCATCTATTGTTCGTGAAAGATCTATTATTAGAAATATAATTTCAGTTGCAAATAAAATTGTTGATACTGGTTATTTTTTAAATGGGAAGACGAGTGAAGATTTAATAGATTTTGCAGAATCTAGTATAATGAATGTATCTAGAGAAAGATTTAATAAATCATTTGGTCCAAAACGTATAGAACGTATACTTGACATAACTATATCTAATATAGAAAGATTATTTAATATTCCTAATGGAGATATTACCGGTATAAATACTGGTTATATAGATATTAATAAAAAAACTGCTGGTTTACAACCTTCGGATTTGATTATTGTAGCTGCTAGACCGTCAATGGGGAAAACAACTTTAGCAATGAATATATGTGAAAATGTTTCTATGATTTATGATAAACCTATTTTAATATTTAGTTTGGAAATGTCTTCTGAACAAATTATGATACGTATGTTATCTTCATTATCTAGAGTAGATCAATCTAAAATACGTGCTGGTAAATTAAATGATGAGGATTGGTTAAGAATTTCTAGTACTGTAAAAGTTTTATTAGATCGTAAAAATATATATATTGATGATTCTTCTAGTTTAACTCCTATTGAAATGAGCTCAAGAGCTAGACGTATATATCGTGAAAATAATGGTTTAAGTTTAATTATGATAGATTATTTGCAATTAATGCGTGTTCCTTATATTTCAGATAATAGAAATGTTGAAATAGGTGAAATATCTAGGTCATTAAAGTCATTAGCAAAAGAATTGAAAGTACCAATTATGGCACTTTCACAATTAAATCGTTCTTTGGAACAAAGAGTGGATAAAAGACCTGTTAATTCTGATTTACGTGAATCTGGTTCTATTGAGCAAGATGCTGATTTAATAATGTTTATTTATAGAGATGAATTATATAATGAGCATAGTGATTTAAAAGGTGTTGCAGAGATTATTATAGGCAAACAAAGAAATGGTCCTATTGGAACTGTTCGTTTGATTTTTAATGGTAATTGGTCTAGATTTGATAATTATACTAATTTTAATTATGAAAATAATTAATTATTTTATAATTTGTTTTTTTTTAATTTTAAATTTTTTCTGTTAAATTATAAATAATTTCCATATAAGTTTTAATTGTTTTTATTATATCTTTTTTTAGTACTTTTTCTTTTGGTGAGTGACTAATTCCTTTAATACATCTAATAAATATCATTCCTATAGGCCATTTTTTTGCCATAGAAATAGCGTCATGTCCAGCACCACTTGCAAGTGATGGACAATTACCTTGTGTTTTATTAATTGTTTTTTTTATTATATTTTTAATTTTTTTATTACATTTAATAGATTTTGTGGAATAATATTTTTTTGAATTAAATATTATATTTCTTTTTTTAGAAATTTCTTTAGCTTTTTTTAATATATTAGATATTGTTTTATTTAATTCATTATTTTTTGGACCTCTTATATCCAATGTTAATTTTATTTTATTAGGTATTACATTGGTTGCTCCAGGGTAACAATTTATTTTACCAATAGTTGCTACTATTTTTGTTTTGGATTTTAGTAATTCATTCTCTATAAATAATATCCATTCTGATGTAGCTATAAGTGGATCTTTTCTCATATATATTGGTACTGTACCAGCATGACCTGATTCGCCGGTAAATGTGCAATTAATTCTTTTAGCTCCATTTATTGCACTTACTACTCCCATACTTGAATTATTTTTATATAGATATGGACCTTGTTCTATATGTAATTCAATATATGCTTTTATATCTTTGGTGTTTCTTTTTGCTAAACATATTTTATTTGTATTTAATCCTATATTTTTCATTGCATGTGCAATTGTAATTTTATTTTTATCTTTATAATTTAACCATTTTTTTTTCCACTTATTTGTTAATGCTTTACTTCCTAATAATGTTATACCAAAGCGTGTTCCTTCTTCATCTGCAAAACCAACGATTTCTATTGCTTTTTTTAAGTGTATTTTATTTTTATTTAAATGGTTTACAACTTCTATTGAGGTTAATACTCCTAGAATTCCATCATATTTACCTGCATTAGGTACTGTATCTAAATGTGAACCTAATAGAATTGCTGGTTGTTTTTTTGTACATGCTTCATATCTGCCGTATATATTACCTACTTGATCTTGCCATGTTTGCATTCCGGCTAATTTCATCCATTTTTCCACAATTTTATTTGTTTTGATATGTTCTATTGATAAATAAAGACGTGTAGTATTGTTTTTATTTTCGCTTATTTTTGATAATTTTTCTATTCTATTTAATATACGTGTAGCATATTTTATTGATTCATTATTATTTATTTTAGGATAGTACATATTAACAATATCCTTAATTTATTATTATACATTTATGTTATAAAAATCCCATGTTGCTTGTAATGCTTCACCTTGAGTAGTTTTAAATCCTAGTTTATTAAGTATTGATTCTAATGCTGTTAATGTTCTTAATACGCAATCTTTACGAGAATTATAACCCATAGTACCAATTCTCCAAATTCTTCCTTTTAAAGGGCCAAAGGATGTTCCTATTTCTATACCAAAATCATCTAACATAAGTTTTCTTACTTGTTCTCCATTTATTCTTTTGGGTATTATTACTCCTAATATATTATTCATTTTATGTTTTATATCCCCGAAAATTTTTAATCCCATATTTTTTATTCCATGTAATAGAGCATCTCCATGTAATTTATGACGTAATATTCTATTATGTATACCTTCTTTAATGATTAATCTTGCACATTCGTGTGCTGCATACAATGCTGTTGTTGCTTCTGTATGATGATTTAGACGCTTTTCACTCCAATAATCTATTATCATATTTATATCGAAATAATTTGAAAAAATAATTTTTTTGTCATCTATATTTTTCCCAAATTCTACACGTTGTCTTTGTTGTATAATTTCTATTGTTTTATCATTAATTGTTATAGGAGATGTTCCGGATGGTCCTCCTAAGCATTTTTGCATACCAGCTGAAACTGCATCTATTTTCCAATCATCTGTTTTTAAATAATTTCCACCACATGAAGCTGTGGCATCTGTATAAAATATTACTTCATATTTTTGACAGATTAATCCTATTTCTTCTAATGGTTGTAACATTGTAGTTGAAGTATCTCCATGTACTGTAAGTAGAAATTTGGGTTTTATTTTTTTAATTGAATATTCTATTTTATCTGGTTCAAATATTTCACCCCATGGTACTTCTATTGTATGGACATGAGCTTTACATCGTTTTGATATTTCATATAATAATTGTCCGAATCTACCGAATATTGGTATTAATACTTTGTCCCCAGGTTTAATCATAGATATAAATATTGCTTCAATTCCTGCTCTTGATGTTCCATCTATTAATAGAGTATTTAAATTTTTTGTATTAAAAATTATACGATATAATTGCATTACTTCATTCATATAATTAGTCATCATTGGATCATATTGCCCAATTAATTTATTTGACATGGTATGTAATATTCTTGGATCTATATTAATAGGTCCAGGACCCATTAAAAGTCTTTCAGGTGGAGTTATTTGATCAAATTCATTCATGTATTATTTCCTTATAATTTATTTTTTAGCTTTATTTAAAAAAAAAAGTTATTTTAATTCTATTCTTTATTTTCTTATTTTTATTTGTTTTGTATTAATTAAATTATTATATATAATTATATTTTTTTATATAGAATTTCCGTTTTTGATATATATGTTTTTATTTTAAAATCATTATTTCACAATTGTTTATTTTATATAATAAAATAATTTTATTAAATATTTTTTTGATATGTATAATATAATTTATTTGTTTTAATTTTATTTATTTAAAATTACTAATTTTTTATTTTTATATTTTTATAGGTCTATAAATGAAAACGTTTAATTGTGAAGATTATGTTAAAAATTTTATTAAAGTCTTTAGTATATCTGTAGATGAAAAAAGATATGAAGATTTATTATTAAATTTTGTTTATATATTTAATATAACAAAGCCATTAATTTTATATTCTTTATCTAGTGATATTGAAATAGCAGGAGTATATAATGCATGATTGAAGATATTCGTTTTTTAACAATTTCAGAAATAAATAAATGTTTAATTAAAGGTGATTTAAGCGCCATGGAAATAGCTGAATCTACTTTGCATGCAATAAAGAAGTATAATCCTATTATTAATGCTTGGACTGAAATTACTTCTAATCGTATGTTTAAAGAAGCTAATTTAATTGATAAATATTTGATATCTGGTAAAAAATTGTCAAAATTAGTTGGTATTCCTTATGCTGTAAAAAATTTGTTTGATGTGCGCGGTTATGTTACTTTAGTCGGTTCTATTTTATTTGCAAATAACCCAGTAGCAAAATGTGATGCTTATTTAATTGACAGATTAAGTAGTAATGGAGCATTGCTAAGTGGTATGTTAAATATGGATGCTTATGCTTATGGTTTTACTACGGAAAATAGTTATTATGGTACTACTAGAAATCCTTATGATTTAAATCGTATTGCTGGTGGTTCATCAGGTGGATCTGCAGCTGCTGTAGCTGCTGGTTTAGTACATTTTTCTTTAGGATCAGATACTAATGGATCTGTACGTGTTCCATCTTCGCTTTGTGGTGTTTTAAGTTTAAAACCAACTTTTGGTAGATTATCTCGTACTGGTATGTATCCTTTTTCTTATAGTTTAGATCATGCCGGGTATTTTGCTAGGAATATTGGTGATTTAGTTGATGTATATAATGTTTTACAAGGTATTGATGAAAAAGATTTATCTCAATCTACTAAATCAAAAGATAAAATATTTTTAGATTATAATAATTCTATTAATAGTATACGTTTTTGTTTACTATCTGGTTATTTTTATACTTGGTGTAATGATGAAGTACGTAATATTATAGATATTGTTTCTAAGGCTTTAGGTGTTAAAGATGATATAGATTTATCGGATGTAGAATTAGCTAGATCTTCTGCTTTTATTATTACGGCTGCTGAAGGTGGTAATTTATATTGGTCTAGATTATTAGATACTCCAGAATTATTTGAACCTTTTTCTAGAGAAAGATTATTGGCCGGGTCTATTATACCTGCTAATTGGTATATTAAAGCTCAACGTTTTAGAACATATTTTAGACATAAAGTTAATGATATTTTTAATAATTTTGATGTTTTAATAGCTCCAGCTACCCCTTGTTCTGCTACTATGATTGGTCAAAAATTTATTCGTATTAATAATACTGATTTATTGATAAAATCTAACATGGGTATGTTAACTCAACCTATATCTTTTATTGGATTACCTGTTATAACTGTACCAATTAGGGTAGGTGATAATTTACCTATTGGTATTCAATTAATTGCAGCTCCTTTTAAGGAAGATTTATGTTTTAAAGCTGCTTTATTATTAGAAAAAAAAGGTTTAATTATGAAACATGACAATTTAATTAATTTAAATTAATTAAATTCAATTTTGTGATATTTAATCCAATGATTAGCAATTTCTTGTCTTGTACATATCCATATATCTTTGTAGTTTTTTATATAATCTAAAAAATTTATTAATGCCTTAAATCTTCCAGGCTTACCTATTATTCTGCAATGCATTCCTATTGACATCATTTTTGGTTTTGTTTTTCCTTCTTTATATAATATATCAAAAGTATCTCTTAAATATTGATAAAATTGTTTAGATGTATTAAATCCTGGTTGTACTACAAATTTCATATCATTTGTTTCTAATGAATATGGTATAATCAAATGTTTCTTTTTTTTACCATTTTTTAAATAAATATCCATCCAAAAAGGTAAATCGTCTCCATAATAATCGCTATCGTAAATTATGTTACTATATTTTATTATTAATTTTCTAGTATTTGGACTATCTCTACCAGTGTACCAGCCCTGGGGATATTTACCAAATATTTTTTTAAATATTTTAATTGATTTAATAATATCTTTTTTTTCTTTTTTATAGTCTATTTTTTGATATTCAATCCATTTTAGTCCGTGACATACTACATCATATTTTTCTTTTATTATTGTTTTTGTTATTTCTGGATTTCTAATAAAAGCCATTACTACTCCAAATATAGTTAATGGTATTTTTCTATTTTTAAATTCATTATGAATTCTCCAAAAACCTACTCTAGATCCGTATTCATATAAAGATTCTATAGACATATGACGATTTTTATAATTTTTACAATTTATTAAATCAGAAAGAAATGTTTCAGATGAATTATCACCATGTAATATGTTTTTTTCCGCTCCTTCTTCATAGTTTAATACAAATTGTATTGCTATTTTTGCATTGTTTGGCCATGATACCGTCGGGGGGTTATTTCCGTAGCCTAATAAATTTCTAGGATATTTTTTATTTTTAATTTTCATTTTATTTTATTTATTTTAGGAATATTTTAATTATTAAATTAATTTTAAATAGTTTTAATGATATTAATATTTCTATTATTTTAATAGTTGGACTAATATCTTCTATAATTCATATATTCAATTTTTTTGTTAAATAATTAGATAATAATGGTAACGTTATACTATATTTTAATGTTATAAAATTAAAATTGTTATTTTTTTATTAAATAATATTTATTTATAATTTTTTTTAATATATTTACAATATATATAGTTTTATTTTAATAGTTTTTTATTAAAAAATATTATTTATGTATTTTGTTGTAATTATTTTTTAAATTTATGATTACATTATTTATAAGTAATATATTGTATATTACTTATTTTTAATAGAATAAAATATTTTAAGTTATATTTTTTATTTTATTTGCGGTGCGGACGGGACTTGAACCCGTGACCCCCGGCGTGACAGGCCGATGTTCTGACCAACTGAACTACCGCACCGATTATATTATTATTTTTAATTATTTTATTAACAAATTTTTATTTAATATATTCTTATATTCTTTATTTAATTCTAATTCTTCTTTATTTGCAAATATTATTTTTAATTTTTTATTATTTATTTTTATATTTTTAATATTTTGTTTTTTTATTTTTTTATTTTTAAACAATTTTTTTTGATTACTTGTTAAATATAAATATATATCTGCTAATATTTTAGCATCTTTTAAAGCTCCGTGTTTTTTTCTTTTTCTTATGTCTATTCCATAGTATTTACATAGTGAATTTAAACTATTATTTTTCCCTGGAAATATTTTTCTTGCTATTGTTAAATTATCTACTATTTTACAATAATCTGAAATTTTATCTTTTCTTTTTAATAAAAATAATTCATAATTTATGAATTCTATATCAAATTTAGCATTATGTATTATTATTTTAGATCCATATATATATTTAATAAATTTATTTAATATTTCTTTAAATGTTGGTTTATATTTTAAGAATTCATTTGATATTCCATGTATATTAAATGATTCTTCACTTATAGATCGATTTGGGTTTAAATATACATGAAAGTTATTATTAGTTAATGTTCTGTTTATCATTTCTACTGCACCTATTTCTATGATTTTATGCCCGCTGTAATGTTTTCCGATTTGGTTTATTCCTGTTGTTTCAGTATCAAGTATAATTTTTCTCATATTATTTTTTCAATTTTGTTTTTTATTTATTCTATCAAAAATTAAGGGATTTATTAATATGTTAAAAAAAAATATAGTATTTATTGATGGATCTTGTCTAGGTAATCCTGGTCCTGGTGGGTATGGAGTGTTTATAAAAAATAGTGTGAAGAAAATTTATTTTAGTGCTGGATTTTTTCTTACCACAAATAATCGTATGGAAATTATGGCGGCAATTATTGCACTTGAACATTTTATTAATAAATCAAATATTATTATTTATACTGATAGTACATATCTACGTAGTGGTATTACTGAATGGATTTTGAGTTGGAAAAAACGTAATTGGAGAACTTGTAATAATAGTGTTGTTAAAAATGTAGATTTATGGATTAGATTAGAAAAAGCAATTAATTGTCATATTATTGATTGGAAATGGATAAAGAGTCATACTGGTAATATGGGAAATGAATTATGTGATAGATTAGCTCGTAATGCTGCTAAAAATCCATTTTTAGATGATATTATTTATTAATTAATTATGTTTTTTATATTTTTAATTTTTTATTTTGTTTTTATTTATTGGAGCTAGGCGGTTTCGAACCCCCGACCTTCTGCTTGCAAAGCAGATGCTCTACCAACTGAGCTATAGCCCCTATTTGTAGGCTTGAGTGGATTTGAACCACCTACCTCACCCTTATCAGGGGTGTGCTCTGCCTAATGAGCTACAAGCCTAATAATTATTTATTATATTTTATCAATATTTTTACATATCATGAATTTTTATTATGTATTTTTATTTTTTTGTTTTTTTTCAATATTTTTTAAAGAAAAATTATATGTTTTTATGTATAGAATATTTTAATTTTTAAAATAAATATTTTTTTAATATTGATCTTATATTTATTAAGTATAATTTTTTTTAAACTCAAAATAACTAATATAATTAATATGTATTCCATTAAATATAAAATTTTATTGTTTAAATTTTTTATTTTAACAATTTTAATGATAAAATCAAGATATTCTATTATTGATTTTGTATTATTTTAATTAATTAAATAATATTATTAATTAAATATTTAATATTTTTGTATTTTTTAAAATAATTTATTAATAGTAATTAATTATTTTATATCTTTCTGTTTTTTTTCAATTATATAAATATTATTTTATTCTTCTATATCTGTTAATAATGCTTCCATTAAATCTAAATCATGGGATAATTTTAACATAATTTCGTTGCTAATTTTTTTTGTTGCTCTCATATGGTATAATTCAGTTCTTTCAGCTCTTAAAGCTACCAGTCTTAATCTTTTTTCTAAATTCTCTTTAAATTGTGCTTGTTTTAAATCATTATGAGTATTTATTTTATTTCTAATATTACCAATTATTTTAGTATTAACTTCTTTTAGTAATTCTGTATCTATATTATCTGTGTTTTCTTTAATCAAAGTTTCTTCTATTTTATATAGGCTTTCTATTGCTAAATCTGCCATTTTTGCTTTTGCTAATTGTAATTCTTTATAATAATTTATTTTATTAATTCCATCGATTCCTTTAAGCATTATTGGTAAAAATATAACTCCTATTATTAATGAAAATAAAATTACCCCGGTTGCAATAAATATAAGTTCATATCTAGCAGGAAAAACTGATCCATTATTAAGATATAATGGTATTGATAATATTCCAGCTAAAGTTATAGCACCGCAAACACCAGCAAAAGATGTAATTAATAGTTCACGATTACTGTAATTAGTAAAAGCTAATGGATGTTTTTTTAATAAAAATATACTTGCATGTTTCATTACCCACAACCATATAAATCTTACTATTATCAATGATATGTATATAATAATTATATCACATAGTAAAATCCATAATTGTACGTTAGGATCTTTTTTTGCTTCTATTATTGATATTTGTATAATATCTGGTAATTGTAAACCTAACATAAGAAATACTATTCCATTAAATACAAATTCTAGCATTTGCCATACACCCTTAGCTCTTAATCTCATTGTTAATGGTGCTTGACGTAAAATATTAAATTTATTTATAGTCATACCTGATGCTACAGATGCTAAAATACCTGATACTCCTAAATGTTCTGCTATTAAATATGAGGTAAATGGTAATAAAAGTAATAATATTGTTTGTGTTGCTGTATCATCACCACTCCATTTTCTGAATAATTTTAATAATTTACCATATGTTTTGCATACTATTATTCCGGATAATAATCCTCCTATAGCTATTTTTAGAAATTCTAATATTGCTTCTGGTATTGTAAAAATCATTGACCCCGTTGCTACTGCAACTGAAAATTTTAATGATACTAATCCAGATGCATCATTCATGAGTGCTTCACCATTTAGTATAGTCATTATTTTTTTAGGTATTTTCCTTTTACCCAATATTCCTGATAATGCTACTGCATCTGTAGGTGAAAGTACTGCTGCTAATGCAAATGCAGGTGTTAATGATATTCCTGGGGTTATCCAAGAAATTAAATATCCTATACCTATAACTGTTATTATTACCAATATCAATGCTAATGCTATTATTTCTCTTCCATTATTTAAAAATTCATTAATTGGTGTTTTTAGTCCGTCTACAAATAATAATGGTGGAATAAATAGTACTAAGAATAGTTCTGGATCAAAATCTACATGCAGTCCAAATTTAGGCCATGCTAATAATGCTCCTGCTGTTATTTGCATCAATGGTAAAGGTATTTTAAATGGGATAATTTTAGAAACAATACCGGAAAGTGATACTACTAATGTCATTATCAATATTGTAAAAAAAATTTCCATCTTTTTTCCCTATCTATAAAACATTTACTTAATTATAGTTGTGTGATAATTTATTTTAAAATTGATTAATTGGATAATTGATTATATTTTATTTTTTTATATTTTATTTTTTTACATATTTTAATTTAATTTCTTTTTTAAATATTGTAGTATTTTATTTATGTTTTATTTTGTTTTTTATTATTTTTTTTATAATATTTTAAGGTTTAAATTTATATATTTCAAAATTATTTTTATATTGCCCGGATAGCTCAGTTGGTAGAGCAGGGGATTGAAAATCCCCGTGTCGGTGGTTCGATTCCACCTTCGGGCATATTAATTAATAGATAATATATAAATATTATATTTTTGAGTATATTAATAATATTAATTATATAAAATATTATTTAACTTAAAAAATTTCATTATTAAAGTATATTTTTTTTATAAGTTAATAAAGTTTCCTTTTAATTTTTTTATATTTTTTTTTTTTTATTTTACGGAGGAAGAGAGATTCGAACTCTCGAACGATTTTAATCGTCTGCGGTTTTCAAGACCGCTGCCATAAACCACTCGACCATTCCTCCATATATTTTTAAAAATTATATCTATATGATATAGGATTTTAATTTATTATTTTATATAAGAAATTATATATTTTATACTTTTATTATTTCAAATAAAATATTTTTTTGTTATAATATTTGTGTATTTTAATTTACAATGCTTTATTTAAAACATGAATAAAATTATTTTTGATACAGATATTGGAATTGATGATGCTTTTGCTTTATTATTAGCTTATAAAACTCAAAATATTTTAGGTATTACTACAGTTTTTGGTAACACTAATATAAATCAGGTTACTAATAATGCTGTCTTATTTTCTAAAAAATTTGATATAGATGTACCTATTTATAAAGGTTGTTCAAATTCACTTGTATATAATAATTCATTTGATGATTCTATTAATATTCATGGTAATAATGGTTTAGGTGATATATTTAATGATTATGTCAATTATGTTGCTTATGATGCTTTAGAATTTATTATTGATAGTATAAATGATAATCCTCATGAAATAATTTTAGTTGCTTTAGGTCCTTTGACTAATATTGCTACAGTTATTAAAAAATGTCCTGAATTGGTATCTAAGATTAAGTTTTTGATTATAATGGGGGGAGCTTTTGGTACTGATGGTTGTTTTGGTAATATAACATGTAATAGTGAATTTAATGTATGGTCTGATCCTCATGCAGCTCAATTAATTTTTTTATCAAAATTACCTATTGTAGTTGTACCTTTAGATGTTACACATAAAATTGTTATAACAGAAGATGATTTATTATCTTTAAATAATAATTTTTTAATCGATTTATCTCGTTGTTATATGTCGTTTTATAGAAATAAAAAATTTTTTGATGGAATGGTATTGCATGATCCTATAGTAATTTCTTATTTAATTGAAGATAAATGGTTTGATGTTAAAGATGTATATGTAGAAGTTTTGACTGATAGTTTGTATAGAGGTAGTACTCTTATGTATGATAAGAAATATGATTTTCATAATATATTACATCATAATGATAGTTTATTAAGAAAAGTTTGTTTAAATTTAGATGTTGTAAATGTTAAATCTAATTTATTAAGTATATTAAAAATATAATATAAATATTATTTTTTATTTTTTAGTTTATATATTAGTTCTTATTATATTAATTATTGATTGAGGATATATTCCTATAAATACAATAAAAATTATAGATAAATATATTAATATTTTTTGTAATTTTTCATTTTTATTTATTTTTATTATATTTTCAATATTTTGTTTTTTACAAAATATTATTTTAATAATATGTAAATAATAACATATTCCAATAATATTGCTAAATATTATCAAAATTGTTAACCACCATAAATGAGAAGTAATAGTCAACATCATTATATAAAATTTACTTATAAAACCTACTGTTGTTGGAAACCCTGCGAATGATAATATTGTTATAGTTAGCATCAGGGCATATGTTTTATTTTCCCAGAATATTCCTTTTATATAATTTATAGGATAATTTTCTTTTTTATCTTTTATTTTATTATATAATAAATTTATTATACCAAATATCCCGGTAGAATTTAATAAATAACTTATAATGTATATAATTGAAGTTTCAAATGATAAAATATTTTTTGAATTTATTATTACTAATAATAAATTACCTATGTGAGTTATAGATGTATATGCGAATAGCTTTTTTATATTTTTTTGTAATAATGCCATTAAATTTCCTAAAATTATTGATAAATATGTCATTATTTCTAATATTATTTTTATTGAATGAATATTTATAATAAATGTGTTTAAAATTAGATTATAAGTTGCGTAAAAATAAGCTATTTTGTTTGTTGTATTTAGAAAATTTATTGTTGGAATAGATGATCCCTTATATACATCCGATATCCATAAATGAAATGGAGTAGTTGATAATTTAAATCCTAAACCAACTAAAATCATAGAAAAACCAATGATTGCTAATGGTTTATTTATTATTAATTGCATTATTATATTATATGTAATATTTCCTGTTGTTATATAAATTAATGATATTCCAAAAATTATGAATGATAATGATATGCTAGCTAATATTTTATATTTTATTGCAGCTTTTAGAGAAGAATTTTTTTTTAATGGATATCCTATTAATCCTGTGGTGGGTATTGATATCAACTCAATTCCTACTAAAAAAGATAATAAATTATTTGTATTTATTATAATTATATTTCCTAAAGATGAAATTAGTATAAATATATAAAATTCATTTTTATCTTTATTATTTTCATTTATCCATTGTTTTGCATATATACATGTTGATAAACTTCCTACTAATGTGATTAATGTATATATTATGGTATGTTTATTTACATATAGTAATGTTGTTAATTGATTTATTTTATTGTTTATATTAAATATTAAAAATAATATTAATGTTGATATTGATATTATAGTTAAAAAATAACTTTCTTGTTTTTTTATTCCTATTATTGTTAATATCATAATAGTAATTAATGTTCCAATTATAATAGATATTGGTAATATTATATTTAATGATTCAAAAATGTATTTCATATAAAGTTTATTTATTTTCAATATAATAGTTAATATTATTTGTTTTGTATTTTATTTCTTTCAGAATGATTTCTGGGTATAGACCTATTAACAATGTGGTTATAATTAAGAAAATGTTTATACTTAATATCTTAAAATTTATTTTTTGAACTTTTATTAATTTTTTTTTCTTTCCATAAAATATTTTTTGTAAAATTATTAATGAATATATAGAGGAAAATAATAAATTTAATGACATTAATATTGATATTATTAATGATTTTTTAAAAATACCTAATAAAATTATTATTTCTCCTATAAAGTTACCAGTTCCTGGTAATCCTATATTTGCTAATATGAAAAATAATGTTATTATAGGAAATATTTTTTTTTCTTTCCATAATCCACCCATTTTTTCTATGTTGAAGGTACTTAAATGTTCATGTATCTGTTTACATAATATAAATAGTGCTAATGTTGATAATATATTAGATATAATATATATTATTATTCCTGGGTATATAAATTTATTAATATTACATATAGCTATTAATACAAATTTTGTATGCATTATAAGATTGTATGTAATAAGTTTCTTAAGGTTTTTTTGTGCTAATGCCATCAAAGAACTGTAAAACATACTAACAATTAATAAATATGATATTATTGTTGAAAAATTACTCATAGCTTCATGAAATAGAGATATATTAAATCTTAAAATTCCATATAAAGGAATTTTTAACAAAAATCCTATGATATCTACTGTACTATTTGTTGGATTGCTGATATGTGTATCAATCATCCATTTATGTATGGGTATTATAGGTGCTTTTATTAAGAAAGATACTAAAAATCCCAGCATTAATATATTTTCTGTTATTTTAGACATATGTACTTTTAATAAAGTATTATAATTAAAACTCCATATATCTGTATTTTTATAATTAATATAAGACAGCATTATAATGCTACATAATAATATTATTCCTGAAATTTGTGTGTAAATAAAGAAATTTATAGCATTTTGGATTCTTTTTTTTATGTTTTTATCTCCCCATACTATTATTAAAATAAATATTGGTACTGATATTAATTCCCAAAAGAATAAAAATAAAATCATATCTATTGATAAAAGTATTCCTATTGTTGATGTAATAATTAATATTATATTAAAATAAAATAGACCAGGGTATTTATTTATATTATTCCATGATATTATAATAGTTATTATACCTAGTAAATTTGTTAGTAGGATCATCAATGATGATAATTGATCTACTGCAAAATGTATATTTATATTGAATCTATTTATCCATTTTGTACAAAATTCTATATCCCATACAGGTATTTTATTAATTAAAAACGATTTTTGATTAAAATTAATGTGTTGATAAATTTTTATTGATAATATTATCAATATTATATTAATAAAAAGAGCTAACCATTTTGGAATGTTTTTATTTAGATATTGACTATGCCAACATATTATACTTCCTATAAATGGAATTATTATTATCCATACAAGTAGCATCGTTATTTTAATCCTTAAATATTATTATTATTTTTATTTGTTTAATTATTTAAATTATAATAAATTTGTTAATATTATATATCTATTAATATAAATGATATAATAATTATTCCACTAATAGTTATTGTAGTAATGTACCATCTAATATTGTCATTAGAAAGAAATTCGATTGAATTACTAATATAATATGTTGTTTTTTTTGTAAATAATATTATTTCATTTAATGGATCTTTTTTTATATATAGTATTAATTTATTGAATGGTTTTATTAATATTATTTTATATAAATTGTCTATTTTTTCAGTAATAAATAAATATTTTAATATATTTTTAATTTTATCTTTTTTTTGTTTATTTTTTTTTCCATAATGTTGTAATTTTAATGTAATTATAGATCCTGTAATTATTATAATAATACTTATTATTTCTAATATAATTATGTTCTTATATTTAATTTTATTTAAATAAATTGTTAATATTCCTCCTATGGATGTTGATAATATTGTTAATATAATTAAGGGTATATTATGAAATAAATTATTTATTTTTATTTCTTTTAATTTATAATAGTTATTTCCGTGAAAAATTTTAGTAATTAATCTGGTTGTATAAATGGTAGTCAATAAAATACCGATTAGTCCAATTAATATTAATATATTATTATTATTTATTAATAAATTTGATAAAATTATATTTTTACTATATCCTCCAGAAGTAATTATAGGAATACCTAGTAATGAAGCTCCCCCTATTAAAAAATATAAATAAATTAATGGAATTTTTTTATATAATCCACCCATTTTTAAAATATTTTGTTCGTTTTGTAAAATCGTTATAATACTTCCTGTTGCAAGAAATAATAATGATTTAAAATATGCATGGTTCATTAAATGTAATGTGGCTGTATTCCAACATCTTGTACTTATCATTATAAAAATATATCCTAACTGACTAATTGTAGAATATGCTAGTATTTTTTTAATATTTTTTTCTTTTATTGCTGATAAACCTGATGAAATTATTGTTATTCCACCTATAATTCCTATTAGGTTAAAAATTTTTGGAGTTAATATAAATAATGTATGTGTTCTTAATATAAGATAAATTCCAGCAGTTACCATAGTTGCAGCATGTATTAAAGCTGATACTGGTGTAGGTCCTACCATTGCATTTAATAACCATGTATGTAATGGTACTTGTGCTGATTTGCTTATTGCAGCTATTAAAAGTAATAAATTCATTAATTTTATATTCTTATTATTATAATTAGAATATTCTAAAGCTAATGTTTTAATTTTCAATATATTTAAAGTTCCAAATGTTTTATATATAATTAAAATAGATATTATTAAACATATACTGCCAATTTTTGTAATTATAAATGCTTTCATTGCAGCTTTTACATTTTTATAGTTTTTATGATAAAAACCTATTAATAAATAGGAACATATTCCAACCCCTTCCCATCCAAAAAATATAGTTATTAAATTATCAGTTAGAACTAATATAATCATATTAAATACAAAAAAGTTCATTAGTGCGAAGTATCTTTTAAGGTATTTTTCTTCTTTCATATACCATTTAGAGAAAATATGTATTAATAAGGAAATAGATGTAATCATTACTAACATATTTATTGATAGATTATCTATTAATAAATTTATGTTTATATGATAATTTTTTATTGTCATTAATTTCCATAATTTTTGTATATATATATTTTTTTCATGATTTTTAAAATATATTAAATTATATAAAGTTATTATAGTAGATATTAATATTGATCCTATCCCTAATAGGGGGATAATGTTTTTTGAATATTTTTTATTTAATATCATAATTAATATTGAACTAATTAATGGTGATATAATTATTATTGACAGAATTTTCATTTATCTAACTCTTTTAGACAATTTATATCTAGTGTTTTAAATCTATTATACATTCTCATTAATAAGCTTAATCCTATACTTATTTCTGCTGCTGCTATGCTTATTATAATTATATATATGATTTGTCCATCAATATTATGCCAATAGCCATCTGCAATTATAAAATTTATTGCTGAACTATTAATCATTATTTCTATACCTATTAATATATAGAAAATATTTCTTCTGCATATTGTTGTTATCAAACCCATCCAAAATAATATTGATGATATTATTAATATATATTTTAAATTAATCATATTTTTTTTGTATAATATTTTTATTTTTAATGTTCGTTATTAATATAAAGGGATACTAATAATGCTGATAATAGCATTATTGAAGATAATTCAATAATTAAGATATATTTATTAAAAAATATAATACCTATATCTTTAATATTTGTTTTAATTATATCTATGTAATAATATTTATTATTTAATAATTTATTAATAATAAATATTATAGATATAGATAATGATATTGATATTATTATCATGAGTTTATTTGATGACCATTCTTTTTCTTTTTTTTTTGTAAATTTATTAGGGTTAAGCATCATTATTACAAAAATGAATAATACCATTATTGCTCCAGCATATATAATTATTTCTATAGCTCCAATGAAATTAGCATTAATCAAAAAAAATAATCCTGATATGCTCATTAACGATATTATTAAATGAATTAGTGAGTTTATTGGATTTGTATTCATTATTGTGCATATAATATTAATTATAGTAATTAATATACAGATATAGAAGATTGTTCTCATATTTAAAATCTCTTTAAGGTAATATTTTTTTTACATCAATTGGTTTATTTTCATTTAAAGCTTCACCCTTTTTTTTATTTTTTGTTTGTATTCCTGCAATTTTATAGAAATCATATTTTTTATATTTACCTGTATTTAATGTTAATAAATCATTTTTTTCATATATTAGGTCAGATCTTTTATATTCTGATAATTCTACATCTGGAATTAATTGTATTGCTTGAGTAGGACATGCTTCTTCACAAAAACCACAAAAAATACATCTTGAAAAGTTTATACGAAAAAATTTTGGATACCATCTACCATCTTTTTTTTGTTTTTTTTGTAATGCTATACAACTTACTGGACATACTGCGGAACATAAATTACATGCAACACATCTTTCATTTCCTTTTTTATTTCTTGTTAATATGATTCTCCCTCTGTAACGTGTTGATAAATTTATTTTTTCAAATGGATATTTTATTGTTTCAGGTTTGGAAAATATATTTTTAAATATTATCAATATACTTTTTAAACATGTAATAATAGTTATTATAATTTTTTTTATTTTCATTTGATTTTTTTATTTATATAAGATTATTATTGATGTAATTATTAAGTTTAATAATGTTAGTGGTAAACAAAACATCCAACCAAATTCTATTATTTGATCAAATCTTGGTCTAGGTAAAGATGCTCTAATTATGATGAATATTATTGTACAAAAAAATGTTTTTAAAACAATACATATTGTTGGTGATAAAAAATTTAATCCATACCACCCGCCAAGAAATATTGATACTATCATAAATGACATACTAATTATATTAATGTATTCCCCTAAAAAGAATAATGCAAATTTCATACCAGAGTATTCTATACGGTATCCATCTGATAATTCTTGTTCAGATTCTGGTTGGTCAAATGGATGTCTATGACATATTGCAATAGAAGCTATTATGAATGTTATAAATCCGAAAAATTGTGGAACTATATTCCATAAATGTTTTTGATTGTGTACTATTTCTAACATATTTAATGTTTTTGATTTAGCAATTACTCCCATAATGGATGTACTTAAGAATATTTCATAACTTAATGTTTGTGCTATTGATCTAATAGATCCTAATAATGGATATTTACTATTACTTGATATTCCTGCTAACAATATTGGATATACTGATAAGCTTGTAATCATTATAAAAAATAATATACCAATATCAATATTCATAATTGATGAATTTTCATTAAATGGTATTATCGAAACTATTATTATTGGTAATATAAATGCAATTATTGGTGATATTACAAATAATATTTTTTTACTAAAGGGTGGTATCCAATCTTCTTTGAAAAGCATTTTTATCATATCTGCTAATACTTGTAATGTTCCTTCCCAACCAACTTGATTAGGTCCATATCTATTTTGTAAGATTGCTAAAATTCGTCTTTCAATAAAACTAAGAAATGCACTTGATATTATAATTGTTAATAAAATTGTTAGGTTTTTTATTATATGTATTTTTTCTATAATATTTGATTTTAACAAAAACATCTTAGATTTTCCGTAAATCGTTTATATTGATTTTTTTATGATTTAAAGATAGTGGTAGTGTTTTTTTTCCTAATGGTAATCCTATATATCCTTTTTTAACATAACTTGAAATTTTAATTATTAGATTTGAATATGTATCATGATAATGTAGTTCTACTAGATCACCATTATTTAATTTTAATTTTTTTGCATCACATATATTTAATATTATATATTTTTTATTTATATATTTATTTATTTTTGTGAAATATTTTGTTAATTCTTCAGATCCCCATATTGTATAAAATGGGTATATTTTTAATTTATTTTTTTTTTTAATATCTTTTTCAGGTATTTTATTAAACCAATTAATGTTTTTTGTTTTTAGAAAATATAAATAATTTTTGAATTTTTTTTTAGGTTTTTGATTTTCTTTTATTGTTTTATATAATGCTTGATTTGAATTCCATCCTGGACTCCAGATAAATGGTGTTTGTAAATTTTTTATATTTAACTTATAATATCCTTCCATAGAAAAATTGAACATTGTATCTTTATCTTTAGGTTGACTTTTTTCATGTACATTTAAATTTGTTTGCAAGGCTGTACGTCCACTATAACGTTGTGGAGAACGTGCTAATTTTTGTCCATATATTCTAAACGATGATGATTGAGCAGCATTTTTTATATTTTTTAATTTTATAGTTTTTTTATAACATTCATTTATTATTTCATCTGTTTTAAAATTATTTTTTTTATTAAAAATGTTTTGTAATTTTTTTACCCATTTCCAACTTTCTAGCATTAAATTATCAGAATCATAAAATTTTGGTTCAAATAATTTAAAAAAACGTTGGTTTCTTCCTTCATAATTAATTACTGTTCCTGTACTTTCAGCGAATGTTGTTGCTGGTAAAATAATTTTTGCATGTTTAGTAAATTTTGTAAATTGGTGATCAATTAATATTATATTATCTCTTTTTTTGAAAATATTGTTTATATTTTTTTTTGATAATCTATAATATAGGTCGTTTTCCATAATTATTATAATAATATTATTATTATCTTTTATTTTTTTTAAAGTCTTGTTTAAAGATATTCCTCCTATCAATGAAACTCCCATACTGTTTACATCTGATGGTAATAATATTGTTCCAGTATTAGAATTTACTATTTTTAATGCTTTTATTAAATTACTTACAGCTTGTATCATTTCTATACTTCCTAATTGATTACCAGAAATAATTAATGGATTTTTTGCATGTATTAATTTGTTTGCTATATAATTGGATTTTTTAATTAATTCAACATTTAAGTTTAGTACAGGTGGTGAATTTTTGTTTAATTTATTTGCTATTGAAAATATAAAACGTGTTTGATCTTCAATTGATCCATAATAAGACCATTTAGAAATATCATTTAATTTTGTTTTATTGATAGAGGTTATGAATAGATCATTTATTTTTTTTTGTTTAATATTAGATCTAGCAATATTATGCCATTTTTCTATATTTATTTTTTTTAATAAATTATTCATAGTATTTTTAATTGCTTGTCTAACTGCTAAAGCAATACATGGGGATGTTTGTGTTATATCTTCACCAAATATACATATAACATCATATTTTTCTATATTTTTTAAGGATGGAATATTTATATTACTATTACATAATATCTTTAATATTAATTTGTTTGTTTCTTCTTCTTCTTTTGTCATACCTGTTGAAAAATTTTTTTTCCCTACTAATGTTTTTAATATAAAATTACTTTCAGTACTTGCTCTTGTTGAACCTATACCAATTATTTTATTATATTTTATCATCATGTTTTTAATTATTTCTAATGCTTTATTTTTTTTTATTTTCAATAATTTATTATTTTTTTTAATAAATATATATTTTGGTCTTTTGTTATTATTGACGTATCCATGTCCAAATCTTCCTTTATCACATAAAAAATAATTATTTATTTCGTTGTTATATCTATTATCTACTTTGATTAATTTACCGTATCTTTCTCCAATACTAATGTTGCACCCAACACTGCATTGTTGGCATATACTAGGAGAAAATTGTGTATCCCATTTTCTAGCATAATTATTTGAATTTATTTTATCTGTAAAGACCCCGGTAGGACATATCTCTATTAAATTACCAGAAAATTCATTTTTTAACATTCCTTCTTTTGTTCTGCCGAAATAGATATTATTACTTATTCCAAATACTCCAAAATCATTACCTTGTGCATATTCTTTATAATATCTTACACATCTATAACATGTAATACATCTATTCATTTCATGAGATATAAAGGGTCCTAGGTATTGATTATAATATGTTCTTTTTTTAAAATTATATCTTCTTGATTTATGTTTAGTTATTACAGTCATATCTTGTAAATGACAATTACCACCTTCTTCACATATTGGACAATCATGGGGATGATTTATCATTAATAATTCTATTATGAATTTTCTAAATTTTTTACTTTCTTTATCATTTATTGTTATAAATGTATCGTCAGTTACTGATGTCATGCATGCCATAACTATTTGACCATCTTTATCTTCATAATTTTGATATTTTTTAATTGCACATTGCCTACAAGATCCTACACTTCCCATTTCTGGATGCCAACAAAAGTATGGTATATTGAAACCTAATGATAAACATATTTGTAATAAATTATTATTTTTTTCTTTTATTTTATATTTTTTTTTATCTATATATAGATTTATTGTCATTTTTTAACCCAAAACGTCATTTTCATTATAAAAATTTATTTATTTTAGACTATATTTGAATTCTTGATAGAAAATTTTCATTGCACTTTGTAATGGAGTTATAGCTCCAATTGCATGAGCACAGAATGTTGTTCCATTTTTAATATGTGAACATAAATCTCTGAGAATTTTTATATCTTTTTTATTTCCTTGTTTTTTTTCTAATTTGTTTAATATTTTTACTATCCATGGTAAACCATCTCTACATGGAGTACACCATCCGCATGATTCTCTAGAAAAGAATTTTTCTATATTTTTTATTAATGATAAAATATTTATTTTATCGTCTATAGCTAATGCCACTCCTGTTCCTAGTCGACTTCCTATTTTAAGTATATTAGTAAAATCCATTGGAGTATCTAAATGTTTTTCTGTTAATAATGCTGTACTTGCTCCTCCTGGTTGCCATGCTTTTAATTTTACTTTTTTACACATTCCTTTAGCATATTTTTCTAAAATTTCTCTTGCTGTTGTTCCAAATGGCATTTCCCAAACACCTGGATTATTTACTTTTCCTGAAAATCCCATTATTTTAGTACCATAATCATTACTTTTAGATAACCCTTTGTACCATTCTGGTCCATATTTGATTATTCCAGGTATATTACATAATGTTTCTACATTATTTATACATGTAGGTTTTCCAAGAAATCCGACTAATGCAGGAAATGGAGGTTTATGTCTTGGTATAGCTCTTTTACCTTCTAATGAATTTAATAAAGCAGTTTCTTCACCACAAATATATCTTCCAGCTCCTGTATGAATATTAAGTTTAAAATTAAATTTTGTATTAAATATTTTATTTCCAATAAATCCAGCATTTATTGCTTCTTTGATTGCTTTTTGTAAATTTATATTAGCTTTAATATATTCTCCTCTTAAAAATATATAGCCTTGTTGTGCTTTTAATGCGAATGCGGCAATAATAATACTTTCAATTAGCAGGTGAGGTAGTTGTTCTATAAGTAATTTATCTTTATATGAACCAGGTTCCATTTCATCCGCATTGCATATTATATATTTATCTTTAGAAATATTAACTTTTGACATTAATTCCCATTTTATACCTGTTGGAAAGCCTCCTCCACCTCTTCCTTTTAATTCTGAATTTTTAATTATTAATATAATTTCTTTAGAGTTCATATTATTTAATGTTTCTTCAGCTATTTTATATCCTTTTTTTTTACAATATTCTTCAATCCATATTGGTTTTTTATCTTTACGTATACGCCATGTTAATGGATGAGTTTGATTATTTTTTTTTTTAAATTTCATAAATATTTATCCAATATTTGAATGATTGAATTTGTACTTACTGGGCCATATATATCTTTATCTATCATAATTGTAGGACTGAAATTACAATTACCTAAACAACATATTGGTAATAGTGTAAATAAATTATCTTTTGTTGTATTTCCTGGTTTGATTTTTAAATGATATTCAATTTTTTTTTGAATATTTTTATATCCATTAATATAGCATACTACACTGTCGCAGAATTTTATAATATGTTTACCTACAGGTTTTCTAAAAATTTGACTATAGAAAGTTGCAATTTCTTCTATATCATTATACGATACTCCAATTTCTTTTGATATAGCAATTATAATTTCATCAGAAATCCAATTTCTTTCTTCTTGTACGATTTTTAATGCTTCTATTATCACTGAATTTTTATTTTTATAATTTTTTTTTTCTTTTTTAATTTTTTTTTTCTCTTTTGCTGTTAATTTAATTTCTTTTTTTTTATTTATTTTTTTTATGTTTTTCATAATTATCTATCCACATCAGACATAACAAAATCTATACTTCCTAAATATACAATAAGATCTGATATTAAACTTCCATTTATTACTGATGGAATTTGTTGTAAATGTGGGAAACTTGGTGTTCTAATTCTTGTTCTATAACTTGTTGCATTACCGTCACTAATTATATAATAACTGTTTATTCCTTTAGTAGCTTCTATCATTTGTAATGATTCTTCTGGAGGTAGTATTGGTCCCCAGGACATTTGTATGAAGTGATGTATTAATGTTTCTATGTGTTTTAATGTTTTATTTTTTATGGGAGGTGTAGTTAATGGATGTTCAGCTTTATATAATCCTTCAGGCATATAATTAAGACATTGTGTTAATATATTTAAACTTTGATATAGTTCTTCCATTTTTAATATAACACGTGTATATGCATCACTTGTACCGTCTCCTATAGGTATTTGAAAATCAAAATTTTCATATCCTGAATATGGTCTATCTTTTCTAATATCAAAATTAATCCCTGTAGCTCGTAGTCCTGCTCCGGTTACGCCCCATGATAATGCTTCTTTTTGATTATATTTTGCAATTCCTTTTGATCTTTGAATAATTATTTTATTATTTAATGATGCATTTATATACATGTTTAATCTTTTTGGTATCCATATCAAGAATTCTTTTAGTAATTTATTCCAATTTTTTGGTAAATCTTTAGCTACTCCACCTATTCTAAACCATGCTGGGTGCATTCTTGCTCCAGTAATTTCTTCAATAATATTATATATTTTTTGACGATCAGTAAATGCTAAAAAAATAGGAGTTATAGCACCTAGATCTTGTATAAAAGTAGATATGTATAGTAAATGACTATTAATTCTAAATAATTCTGACAGCATAATTCTTATTGTTTGTGCTCTTTTAGGTATTTTTATCTTTGCTATTTTTTCTATTGCTAATATATAAGGCATTTCATTAATACATCCACCTAAATATTCTATTCTGTCCGTATAAGGTATGTATCCGTGCCATGTTTGTCTTTCTGCAATTTTTTCAGCTCCTCTATGATGATAACCAATATCTGGTATGCAATTTATAATTTTTTCTCCTGATAGTTGTAATATTATTCTGAATACTCCATGTGCTGAAGGATGGTTTGGTCCAAAATTTAAAAACATATAATTTTGTTTTTTGTCATCTATTTTTTTTAAACCCCATTCATCAGGATTGAATGTTAATGATGACATTTCTAATTTTTCTTTTTCTTTTGTTAATATAAAATAATCTAATTCTGTTGCTCTAGAAGGATGGTTTTTCCTTAATGGATATCCTATCCATGTTTTGGGCATTAAAATATTTGTCAAATTTGGGTGTCCTGTAAATTTTATTCCAAACATTTCCCATGTTTCTCTTTCGTACCAGTTTGAATTAATAAATATTTTAGTTAATGATGGTATTTTTAGATCTTTCTCTTTTAGTGCTATTTTAAATATTAAATCTTTATTCTGTTTTATTAATAAGATGTGATAAAACACACAAAAATCAGCTTTTGGTAAATTATTGCGATGTATTCTTAATCTTTCATCTATTCCGTGTAAGTCATATAGCATTATATATGGTTTATTTATTTTCTTAATAAAATATATTATATCTATTAAATCTTTACGATTTATCCATATAGTTATACTATTTGTTAGATTTTTTTGTAAAATAAAAATTTTTTCTGGAAATTTTTTTTTTAAAGTTTTAAGTATATTATTTCTAATATCAGATTTTATTTTGTTTTTTTTATGACAATGATTATTTTTATTTTGTTTCATAATATATTTATTTATTTTATAAATTTTTATTTTTTAGTATAATTTTTTATTTAATTAAATTAAATAATATTATTTAAATATGCAAAATAATATTTATATTATATTTTTTATTCAAAATATTTTTTTGATATTCTTTTTTTTCTTTTTTTTATACGTTCTGCTTTATGATTAGCTTTGTATATTCCTTGATCTCCTATATACCATGATAATGGTCTTCTTTCTTTACCAATTGATTTTTTTAATAAAAGAAGTGCTTGTATATAAGCTTCTGGTCTAGGAGGACATCCGGGTATATATACATCAACTGGTAGAAATTTATCTACTCCTTGTATTACTGAATAGATATCATACATACCTCCTGAGTTAGCACATGATCCCATAGATATGACCCATTTAGGTTCTAACATTTGATCATATAATCTTTGTATTATTGGTACCATTTTGTAAAAAACAGTTCCAGCAATAACCATTAAATCTGCTTGTCTAGGAGATGGTCTTAAAACTTCAGATCCAAATCTTGATATATCATGTATTGATGTAAATGATGAAACCATTTCTACATAACAACAAGATAATCCAAAATTAAATGGCCAAATAGAATTTTTTCTCCCCCAATTTACTATGTTATGTATTAATTTTTTTAATTTTCCTATATATATATTTTGTTTTAAATTATTTAATGGATCTTTTGTTTTATATCTTTTTTCTAGTGGATATTTATTATTTGAATTTGATTTTATTTTAATTAACGTATAGTCCATTTTAATAATCCCTTGGTATTTTTTTATTTTTATTATTTATTAATAATCCATTTTCTTTTATTATATATATTAATCCAATTAATAATATTAAAATGAAAATCATCATTTCTATTAATCCTAATATTCCATTTTCTTTTATTGATAATACCCAAGTATATAAATATATTGTTTCTATATCAAAAAGTATAAAAAATATTGCTATTTTGTAAAATTGTATATTTACTTTTATATTATTATTATCTATAGGATTCATACCTGATTCAAATGGTATGTTTTTATTTATTGTATTATTAGATTTACCACCTAGTATCCATCCAGATAATAATATTAATAAACTTATTATTATTGTTAATGAAAGATATATTAGGAATGACATATATTTTTTATTTTTTTATTTAAATTTTTGTTTATTTGTAAATAAGTATTTAAACATTTTTTGATAATATTTAAAATACAATTTTTTTTTTTAATTTTATATGTATGTTTTATTTATAATTTTTAATTTTATTAATAAATTTAAAATATTGATAAATTTTATTGAGTATTAATTTTTCATAATATTTTTTTATATTTTTTTCGTAAATTTGTTTATTTAAATATTTTATATTAAGTAAATTTACATATATTTTATTTATTTTTTTATTTAAAATTATTTGGTATCTTAATTTATAAGATGTTTTTTTATCTAAAATTATTGAGTTTATCCATTTTGTATTTAATTTATTTATTTTATTTTTTATTGATATATTATCAATATTAATTTTATAGTATTTTATAGCTTTAATTATTTTTTTCCAAACCTTATCTGTTTCTTTTATTTTTTTTAAATCTTTTATATTTTTTAAAAAAATATTTTCTTCATAATTTGATTTTAATAATATTTGTGGAGGATATATATTTAATTTTTTTCCTATTTTATTTTTACTATTTTTAATAGAAATTGGATAATTTATATTATTATTTATTATTAAATATATGTTTTTAGGAGTTTTTAGTCTTTTTAAATTAAATGATTTTAAATAATATGTATAGTTATTTATTGTTCCTTTGGGTATTTCTTGTTTTTTACATGATGTATTTAATAAAATAATGATTGATAATATAATTATTTTGTTTATTTTTTTCATTTTTTATATTTTAGTATTTTTTAATAATTTTTAAAATCTTTATTAAATATTTTGTTAATAAATTATATTATTTATTATATAATTTTGGATTATTTAATTAATATGCATTTATTTTAATTATTAATAGTTTTTATAGTAATTACATTTTTTTTCTAATAAATTTAATATTATAGATATTAATTAATATTGTTTTTATATATGTATAATATAAAATTTTATTTTATTCTAGATATATATTTTTTGTTTCTAGTATCGATTTTAATAATATTTCCATTTTTTACAAATAGCGGTATTTTTATTTTTATTCCGTTATTTAATTTGGCGATTTTTGTATTTTTGTTTATATTTTCATTTTTACATGGTTCTGTTTCAATTACAGTTAAATTTATGAAATTAGGAATATTTATTGATATTGCATTTTTATTCCATAAAGTTATTGTATATTTAATTTTAGGTGATAACCATTTTATTTTTTTTAATATAATTTTTTTTTTTATTGCTATTTGATCAAAGTTAAATTTATTCATGAAATACCATATTTTTGTATCATTATATAAATAGATAGCATTTATATCTAATATATTTGCAGATTTTACTGAATCTGTAGATTTAAGAGTTTTTTTTATTAATTTGCCATCTTTTAATTTTCTTAGTTTAACTCTTACAATTGTTTGCCCTTTCCCTGGTTTAAATAATTCATGATTTTCAATAGAATATGGTTCGTTATTTATAATAATTTTTAATCCATGGTAAAATTTATTTGCGTTGTATTTTATTTTCATTTTATTTTTTATTATTAATAATAAAATTTATTATTAGATTATGTATAATTTAATAGGTTAATAATATATTTATTTTTTAATTTATGATTTTATTTTAAATCTAAAATATTTTATGAATAATTTAATTTTAATTTGTTATTTGTCTTTTTTTTTTAATATATCTTTTCCTTGATAATCTTATTAAAGTTATTTTATTCATAATTTTTATTTTGTTTTTATTTTTTTCTATTTTTTTTCTTGTTCTTTTAGATAATTCTATAGTTGAATATGATTTAAATATTTTTATTTTTCCAATATCATTATTTTTAATTTTATTTTTATTATTTAATTCATTTAATATTTGTTTAATTTTTATTCCATCTTTTATTCCTAGATTAATTGTATATAAACACATTGAATTTGTTTTTGGTTTATTGTAAATTTTATTTATTTTTTTATATTTAATATTATCTGGTGGTAATAATAATGGCTTCTCTTTTTGTGCTAGTTTTAATAATATAGTTGCTAAAGTTTCTATATCTATTTCTTTTTCTTTTTGTAATTTTATTAATAAAATACGATATTTTTCTAAATTTTTATTTTTTAATTGTTTTTGTATTTTATCAATGAATTTATTTTGTCTATGTAAATTTAATAATTCTGGTTTAGGTAATTCTATTTTTTTTAACGGTAATTTTATAATTTTTTTTATGTTTTTTAGTAAATATCTTTCTTTATTTTCTACAAATAGCAATGATTTTCCTTTTCTACCAGCCCTACCTGTTCTTCCTATTCGATGTATATATGATTTAGGATCTAATGGAATATCATAATTTATTACTAAGTTTATACGTTCAACATCTAATCCTCTTGCTGCGATATCAGTAGCAATTAAGATATTTAATGGTCCTTGTTTAAATTTTTCTAATGTTCTTTCTCTGGAAATTTGATTCATATCTCCATTTAATGGAGAACATGTATATCCTTTTTTTTCTAAAAAACTTGTCATTTTTAATGTAGAATTTTTTGTTCGAACAAAAATTAAGACTGCTTCATATTTTTCTATTTCTAAAAATCTTGATAATGCTTCATTTTTTCGACCGTATATAAGACAGTAATTTTGATTAATATCAGGTATATTTTGTATATTAGATTTTATTTTTATTTCTATAGGATTTTTTGTAAATTTATATGTAATATTTCTAATATTATTAGGCATAGTTGCTGAAAATAATGCTATTTGGTATTTTTTTTTTATTTTTGATATTATTTTTTCTACATCTTCTATAAATCCCATTTTTAACATTTCATCAGCTTCATCTATTATTATTTTTTTTATTTTAGATAAATTTATAGTTTTTCTTTTTAGATGATCTAATAATCTTCCTGGTGTTCCAATAATTATTTGAGGCTTATTACGTAATAGATATAATTGTGTTTCATATTTTTGTCCCCCATAAATAGATATTATTTTTATATTATTTATATATTTTGCAAATTTTATATATGAGTTTGTTATTTGTTTTGCTAATTCTCTAGTTGGTGTTAATACTAATATTTGTATATTTTTTTTATTTATATTTATATTATTTAAAAATGGTAATGCAAATGCTGCTGTTTTTCCGCTTCCTGTTTGTGCTATTCCTAGTACATCTCTTCCTTTTATTAATTCTGGTATACATGCAATTTGTATAGGTGATGGTTTAATATATCCAATATCTTTTAACGCTTTTATTATATTTGAGTTTAATTTTAAATCGTTAAAAGTTAATTTTGTTTTGTTCATTTATTATTTATTCCTTTTAATAAAATTAATATATTTTTATATTATTAATTAAATTTAATTTTAAATATAAAATAAATATTTTATTCATGAAGATAGTATAGGGCATAAAAAATATTTAAAATAAAATATAAAATTTGTTCTATAATTATTTATTTTTAAAATTTTTATTTATTTGGATGTGTTTTGTAATATTTTACATAATTTTAATTATTTCATGCTTAAACGAAATCTATTATGTTTATCAATTTCTAATACTCGTACTTTTACTTCTTGTCCTATTTGTAAATAATCTGTAATTTTATTTACTCTTTTTTCTGAAATTTGTGATATATGTATTAATCCTTCTTTACCTATTCCTATTTTAACAAAAGCTCCAAAATCTACTATTTTGGTTATTTTACCTTTATAAATATTTCCTACTTCTATTTCATAGGTTAGTTCTTTTATTCTTTTTATAGCTTTTTTAGTTTTTTTTTCGTTATTTGCAGCTATTTTTATTATTCCATTATCTTTTATTTCTATTGAAGTACCTGTTTTTTCTGTTATTTCTCTAATAATTGATCCACCTTTTCCTATAATATTTTTTATTTTTTCTGGTTTTATTCTCATTGTATATATTCTAGGAGCATATATGGAAATGTTATTTTTAGGTTTATTAATTGCTTTATTCATTACATTAAGAATATGTATTCTAGCATGTTTTGCTTTATTTAGAGCTATTTTTATTATTTCATAGGTAATATCTTCTATTTTCATATCCATTTGTAAAGCAGTTATTCCATTTTTACTTCCTGCTACTTTAAAATCCATATCTCCTAAATGATCTTCATCTCCTAAAATATCAGATAAAATTACATATTTATCTTTTTCTTTTATTAGTCCCATAGCTATACCAGCTATTGCTTTTTTAATAGGAACTCCTGCATCCATTAATGCTAATGATGCTCCGCATACAGATGCCATAGATGATGATCCATTTGATTCAGTTATTTCTGATACAATACGTATTGTATAAGGAAATTTTTCTTGTTTAGGCATTACAGCTAAAATACTATTTTTAGCTAACCAACCGTGACCTATTTCTCTTCTTTTAGGTATTCCTATTTTACCTATTTCTCCAACTGAGTATGGTAAAAAATTATAATGAAATAATATATTATCTGTATGCATACCGTGTAATTCGTCTACATTTTGTGCATCACGTGTTGTACCTAATGTTACTGTAACTAATGCTTGTGTTTCACCTCTTGTAAATAATGCTGATCCATGAGTTCTAGGTAGTATACGTGTACGTATATCTAATGCTCTAATCATGTCTTTTTCTCTACCATCTATTCTTATTTTATTTTTTAAAATATTTTTTCTTATTATTTTTTTTTCTATTTTATTAAAAATATTTAAAAGATCATTTTCTTTTATATTCTTATTTATTATATTTAATTTAGATATTGTTTTATTTTTTATTTCATTAATTTTATTCAATCTTATTTGTTTTTCTGTTATGTTGTATGCTATTTTCAATTTCTTTTTAACAATTTTTTTAACTTGATGATATAAATCTTCATTATTATTTATTATAGGTGTAGTATAATTATTATTTTTATATTTATTTGTTAATGATTTTATTTGATTAATTACATTTTTTTGTTCGTTGTGTCCAAATATTATTGCATCTAATATTTTATTTTCATTCAACATATTAGATGTTGATTCAATCATTAAAACTGCATCTTTTGTTCCTGATATAATTAAATTTAAATCACTTTTTTTTATTTCATCATATGTTGGATTTAAAATATATTGATTATTTATATATCCAACTCTAGCGGCTCCAATTGGTCCATTAAATGGTATATTTGATAGATGTAATGCTGCTGAGGTTCCTATTATTGATATAATATCAGGATTTATTTGTGGATTAAGTGAAATTACTGTAGCGATAATTTGAATTTCATCTGTACAATTACTTGGGAATAAAGGACGGATTGGTCTGTCGATTAATCTTCCAGTTAATATTTCATTTTCACTTGGTCTTCCTTCTCTTCTAAAAAAACTACCTGGTATACGTCCCGCTGCATATGCACGTTCTTGATAATGTACTGTTAATGGAAAAAAGTTTTGTTCATTTTTATTATTTTTTTGATTAACTATACTAATTAGTATGGTTGTTTCATCCATACTAGCTATTATTGAAGACGAAGATTGTCTTGCTATAGTTCCAGTTTCCAATGTAATAATATTACGACCATATTGAAATTTCGATATTGTTGAGTTTAACAAAACATATTCCTTTAATTTTATAAGTTGCTATTTTTAATATATTATATCAAAATTTATATATATGTTGTATATAAATAATATTTTAAATCTAGTAATTGTTTTTATTTTATTATTTTAATGTCTTAATTTTAGTATTTTTATTAATTTTTTATATTCTTCATTTTTAGTTTTTTTAATATATTTTAATAATTTTTTTCTTTTTGATATCATCTTTAATAATCCATATTTACTATGTTTATCTTTTTTATTTTTAATAAAATGTTTTTGTAATTTATTTATTTTTTTTGTCAATAATGCTATTTGTATATTACTTGATCCTGTATCTTTATTTTTTAATTTAAAATTATTAATGATTTTAAATTTTTCTTCTTTATTTAAGGGCATAATTGTATAATCCTATTTTAATATTTTTTTCAATAATTTAAATATTTTATTATATTATTTATTTTATTTTTTTAAAATTTTAACTCATTGTCTAGAAAATATACTTTTCTAAATTCGTTAAGGATATTTAATGTTATATTGATATTTTTGTTATTTTTTCTTTTATAATACGATGTAACTATATTTTTTATATTTATTAATTTTATTGAATTTTTTAAAGTATATATTCCTATTTGTAATCTTCTTAGAAGAATTACATGTGCTCCACAATTTAATATTTCACCTAATTCATTTATAATTGATCTTATATAAGTTCCTTTTGAACAGGTTATTTTTATTTTTATTTTATTGATTTTATAATATATTAATTTTATTTTATGAATATAAATTTTTTTTTTTTTAATTGGAACTTGAATATTTTTTCTTGCATAGTAATATAGTGGTTTTCCTCTATATTTTAATGCTGAATATATTGGTGATTTTTGTATTTGTTCTCCATGAAAATTATTTATTATCTTTTGTATTTTTTTTTTGGAAAAATTTATTTTTCTAGTTTTTAATATTATTCCTTCTTTATCAAAAGTATTTGTACTTTCACCTAATTTAGCAATAACTAAATATTTTTTTTTTTGTTCAATTAAGTATTGTGTTTTTTTGGTTGTTTTTCCTATACATATAGGTAATACTCCAGTTGCAATTGGATCTAATGTACCTACATATCCAGCTTTTTTTATTTTTAATATTTTTTTTATTTGTTGCAAATTATTATTTGAACTTAATCCATATTCTTTATCTAATAATATCATGCCATTTATATTATTCTTTTTATTCATTTATTAGTTTTTTTATTTAATTTTTTAATTAATTTAAATATTTTTATTCCGTTATCTAAAGAATAATCATATAAAAAATTTAATATAGGTATATTTTTAATATACATTTTTTTTTTTAGTAAAATTCTAATATAACCTGATGCCTTATTTAAAATATTTAATATATTTTTTTTATTTAAATTTTTGTTTTTCACAAACATAATAAAAATATTTGCGTACTTTAAATCATTTGACATAATTATATCTGACAATATTATTATATTTTCAAGACGAGGATCTTTTATTTTTAATAATATTATATTAGCTATATTTTTTTTAAGTTCTTTAGCTATTTTTAAGGATCTTGTTTTTTTTTTATTCATATTTTAATTATTTTTATAACGTTTTGATTATATCACCTGGTAAAATATTATTTAAATTTTTTATAGTTATGCCACATTCAGAACCAGTATTAACTTCTTTAACATCTGTTTTAAATCTTCTTAAAGATTCTATTTTACCATTATGTATTATTGTATCGTTTCTTATTACAACTATATTACTAAAATTTTTTATTGTTCCTTTTTTTATAAGACATCCGGCAATTGTGCCAAAATTTAAAGATTTAAATATGTTTTTTACTTCAGCTATACCTTTTTTATTTTTATTTTTTTGTTTTTTTTCAATATTTTTTATAATGAATTTTATATCTTCAATTAATTTATATATGATATTGTGATATTTTATTTTTACTTTTGTATTTTTTATTATTTTTTTTATTATATTTTCGCTTTTTACATTAAAACCAAATATTATGGATTTTGTTGTATTTGCTAAATTAATATCTGTTTCTGTTATCCAACCTATGTTATAAGATATAATATTTATTTTAATATTTTTAGTTTTTAATTGATGTATTGTGTCTAATATTGCTTTTAATTGTCCATGATTACTTGCTTTTATTAAAATATTTATTTTATGTATATTTTCTTTAAAAATATCTTTTTTGTCGTTTTTTATTATTTTATTAAATTTAATTTCTCTTTTTTGTTTTTTTCTGTATGATGCCAGTTCTTTAGCTATTTTTTCATTATTTGTAACAGTTATTATATCTCCTATATTAGGAATGCCTGATAGACCAAGTATTTTCACTGGTATTGAAGGAAATACTTTATTTATTTTTTCATTATTTTCGTTATGCATTGCTTTTATTTTTCCATATTCCGTTCCACATAATATAATATCTCCTTTTTTTAAAATTCCTTCTTTTGTAATTACATTTATTATCGGTCCTTTTTGTTTATCTAAGTATGATTCAATAACTACTCCTTTAGCTAAAGTATTAATATTGGTTTTTAATTCTAAAATTTCGGATTGTAAAATAATATTTTCTAAAAGTTTATTTACACCTTTTCCAAATTTTGCAGATATTTCCACGAATAGATTTTCACCACCCCATTCTTCTGGTATTATATTGTATTTTGTTAATTCTTTTTTTATTTCTTTTGATTTTGATTTTACTATATCTATTTTGTTAATAGCAACTATGATTGGTACTTTCACTTTTTGTGCCTGATTAATTGCTTCTATTGTTTGTGGCATTATTCCGTCATCTGCTGCTATTATTAATACTATTATATCTGTTATTTGTGCCCCGCTAGATCTCATTTTTGTAAAAGCTGAATGTCCTGGAGTATCTATGAATGTAATTAATCCTTTTTTAGTATTTATTTGATATGAATATAAATTTTGTGTAATATTACCGTCTTCTTCGTATTTTTTTTTATTTGAATTTATATATTTTAATAATGATGTTTTACCATGATCTACATGTCCCATAATTGTAACTATTGGAGGTCTTATTTTTATTATTGGTTTATTATTAATTTTTTTATTTTCTGTAATTGTTTTTTCAAAATTATTTTTTTCTGAAAAAGTTACTTTGTAGCCTAATTCTTCTACGATTAATTGTGCTATTTCCTGATCTATTAATTTATTTTTTATTGGATTTATTCCTATATCGTTAATAATGTTTATTATTTTAGATTTTTTTATGGCCATTTTTTTAGATAAATCTACAATAGATATATTATTATCTATAATAATTTTTTTGTTTTTATTTGTTTTAAGTTTTTTGAAATTTTGTTTTAAAATTGTTATTTTATTTTTTTTATTTGGTATATTTATTTTTTTACATAATGTATTTTTGTTTTGTTTTTTATAATTATAAATATTAAAATTTGTTTTTATAATTTTATTTTTTTTATTTATATTTATTTGTTCTTTTTTTAATTTAATTATTTCATCGTTATCATTTTTTTTTATTTCATTTGTATTATTATTTAATTTAAATGTTGTATTTTTTATATTATTTTTATTATTTTTTATTATTTTATTTTTATTATTTATTGATTTTAATATATTTTTTATTTTTTTTGATTTTAATATATTTTCTTTGTTTTTGTTTATGTTTTTTATATAAGTATGTTTTTTTCTAATTTCTATTTGTATTGATTTGTTTATACCATTTATATTAGGAATATTGTAAATACTAAGTTTTTTTCTTTTAATTGTAATTTTTTTTTGTGGATTTTTTTTATTTTCAAAATATTTTATTATTAATTTTTTTTCTTTACAATTTATTTTATCACCAATAGATTTATATATACCTATATTTGAAAGATTTTTTATTAATTTTATTTTTGATATTCTTATTTTTTTAGCTAATTTTTTTATATTTATATTGCACATTTTTTTACCTATAAATCATTGATTTTATTTATTAAACCAACAGATATTTCTTGCTTCCATAATTAATTCTCCAGCCATTTTATTGTTTAATTCTTTTATTTCTATTAGATCATGTATATCTTGATCTGCTAAATTTTCTAAATTTAATATTCCTTTATTTATCAAACTTAATGCAATGTTTTTATTTATTATTTTTATTTTAGAGAAATTTTTAATTATTTTATTGCTTTTTTTTTCATTAATTAATTCTATTATTGTTAGAGATTGTTTTGCTTTTTTTCTTAATGATTTTAAGATATTACTATTAATTGTTTTTAATTCCATCAATTCTTCAATTGGTATATATGCAATTTCTTCTAATGAATTTATTCCTCCTTTAATTAATAATAAAGCTAATTTTTCATCTATTTTTAAATACTTTACGAAGTTATCTATTATTTTATTTTTCTCTCGTTTATTTTTTTTAGATAATTCGTTATTTGTCATAACATTAATTTCCCATCCTGTTAATTGGGATGCTAAACGTACATTCTGTCCATTTCTGCCTATTGCTTGTGCTAAATTTTTTTCTGTTACTGCAATATCCATTGTTTTTTTATCTTCATCCATTATTATAGAGATTACATCTGCTGGAGCCATTGCATTTATTACGAATTGAACCGGATTATTATCCCATAATATTATATCTATTTTTTCCCCATTTAATTCGCTAGATGTTGCTTGAACTCTAGAACCTCGCATACCTATACATGCTCCTATGGGATCTATACGTTTATCGTTTGTTTTAACTGCAATTTTTGCTCTTGATCCAGGATCTCTAGCAGCTGCCTTTATTTCAATTATATCTTCTCCTATTTCAGGTACTTCTATTTTAAATAATTCAATTAACATTTCTGGCTTGCTGCGTGTAATAAATAGCTGTGCTTTTCTCCATTCAGGTTTTATTAAATATAACACTCCCCTTACTCTATCTCCTATTCTGAAATTTTCTCTAGGTAACATATCTTCTCGTAAGATCATCGCTTCTGCATTATTACCTAAGTCTAATGTTATATTTTCTCTATTTATTCTTTTTATTACTCCTGTTATTATACTACCTTTTCTTTTTTTAAATTGTTCTATAATCATTAAATGTTCTGCTTCTCTTACTTTTTGTACTATTACTTGTTTAGCTGTTTGAGTAGTTATTCTATCAAATTTAATAGATTTTATTTTATCTTCTATATAATCTCCAATTTTTAATTCTTTATTTTCGATTTTTGCAGCTTCCAATGTGATTTCTTTTGTGGGATATATTACCTCTTTAACAATTAACCATCTTCTAAAACTATTAAATAATCCTGTTTTTCTATTTATAGATATTCTAACGTCTATATCTTTTTCATATTTTTTTTTAGTTGCTGTAGCTAATGCTTTTTCTAATGCTTCAAATATTTTTTCTTGGGGTAATGATTTTTCATTAGAAACAGATTCTATAACATTTAAAATTTCTTTTGTCATTTTTTACCTTTAATTTTAATTTTATTTTGAAATTTTAATTTTTTGTTTTTTTGTTATAAAATTTTAAAGATGATTATGTTTTTTAATAAATTATTATTTAATATTTTTTTATCTATTTGAATTTTAAAAATTATTTTTAATAAAATAATATGTTACTAATTTTGTATATTTAGTATCATCAAAATTTTTATATTTTTTACTATTGGTTGCGGGGGTTGGACTTGAACCAACGACCTTCGGGTTATGAGCCCGACGAGCTACCAAACTGCTCCACCCCGCTTTGATTGATAAAAAAATTAAAATGTAAAACAGTATTTAATATTAATATATTATTTTAAATGAATCAATATTTATTATTTTAATTTACCGAGGACGGGACTTGAACCCGTAAACCTTACAGGTACTACCACCTCAAAGTAGCGTGTTTACCAATTTCACCACCTCGGTGTTTTTAGGTGTAAAATTTTATTTATTGAAGATGTAATATTTTGTTGTTTATTTTATTTTTTTATCTATATGTTCCCATTTGTTGTGATAAATATTTTTATTAAAATTATAATTATTTAATATCAAACTAATAATAAAAAATAATATTGATAATATATATATTAAATTATTTATTATATTATTTGAATATTTATTATCTATTATAGACATAACATTATTTATGTTAAATGATTTGCCAATTTCTACATTATTATTTTTTTGTATTAATATTGAAGCAGTTAATATAAATGATATTACTAAAAATAATGTTAAAAAAAAGTTATTCATATTTTTACCTTTTATTTCTAAAATTAAATGCTAATTAATTAATTATATTTTAAATTTATTATTAAAAATTTATTTATATAATTTTATCTTTATTTATGACAAACTTGGTCTATCATATATTATTTTTTTATATTTAATAAATTAATTATTTAATATTTTATTTTATTTTATTTTCATTTTTTTTTTTTGATTCTTCTATTATTTTTATATTTCGTCTTGATATTAATTCATCGATTTGTTTAGCGTCTATTGTTTCGTATTCCATTAATGCATTTTTCATAGCATGCAAAATATCTAAATTTTTATTTAATATATTTCTAGCCCTTTCGTAATTAGTTTCTATTAATAATTTTATTTCTTGATCTATAAGTTTAGCAGTATCTTCAGATACATGTTTATTTTTTGTCATAGATCTTCCTATAAATATTTCTTCTTCTTCTTCTGCATACAATAAAGGTCCTAATTTTTCTGAAAATCCCCATTGTGTAATCATATTTCTAGCTAATGTAGTAGCAACTTTTATATCATTAGATGATCCAGTTGAAATATTTTCAGTACCATATATAATTTCTTCAGCTAATCTACCTCCATATAATGTAGAAATTTGACTTTCTAATTTTTTTTTGCTAATACTAATATTATCATTTTTAGGTAAAAAAAATGTTACTCCTAAAGCTCTTCCTCTGGGAATTATAGTTACTTTATGTACTGGGTCGTGTTCTGGCATTAATCTTCCTATTATTGCATGGCCGGCTTCATGATATGCTGTAGATTCTTTTTGTAGTTCTGTCATGACCATTGATTTTCTTTCTGTACCCATTAATATTTTATCTTTAGCTTTTTCAAACTCTAACATAGATACAACTTCTTTGTTTTGTCTAGCTGCATATAAAGCTGCTTCATTTATTAAATTTGCTAAATCAGCTCCTGAAAAACCAGGTGTTCCTCTTGCTATAATTATTGGTTTTACATCCTTTGCTAGTGGTACTTTTTTCATATGTACTTTTAATATGTGTTCTCTTCCACGAATATCAGGTAATCCTACTATTACTTGTCTATCAAATCTTCCAGGACGTAACAAAGCTGGATCTAATACATCCGGTCTATTTGTAGCAGCTATAACAATTATCCCTTCATTTCCTTCGAATCCATCCATTTCTACTAACATTTGGTTTAATGTTTGTTCTCTTTCATCATGTCCACCACCTAATCCTGCCCCTCTTTGTCTGCCTACAGCATCAATTTCATCTATAAAAATTATACATGGTGAAGATTTTTTTGCTTGTCCGAACATATCTCTTACTCTGGACGCTCCTACTCCAACAAACATTTCTACAAAATCAGATCCTGAAATTGTGAAAAATGGTACTTTTGCTTCACCTGCAATTGCTTTAGCTAATAAAGTTTTTCCTGTGCCTGGAGGTCCTACCATTAGCAAGCCTTTCGGAATTTTACCTCCCAATTTTTGAAATTTTTTTGAATCTTTTAGATATTCCACTAATTCCATAACTTCTTCTTTTGCTTCATCACATCCAGCTACGTCTGCGAAAGTTGTTTTTATCTGATTTTCAGACAACATTTTAGCTTTACTTTTACCAAATAACATAGCACCTTTACCACCACCACCTTGTATTTGACGCATAAAGAAAACCCATACACCTACAAGTAATAGCATAGGAAACCAAGAAATAAATATTGAAGCTATTAAACTTGGTTCTTCAGGTGCTTCTCCTATTACTGTTACATTTTTTGTTAATAAAATATCTAGTAGTTTTGGATCATTAACGGGTATATAAGTAATATATTTAGTATTATCTTTATTTTTAATCTTAATTTCTCTTCCATTAATACATACTTCTTTTACTTTATTTTTATTAACTTCTAACATAAAAGTTGAATAATCTATTTTATGATAATTCATTTCATTAGTACTAAAATTTTGAAATACCGAAATAAGTATAATTGCTATTACTAACCATAAAATTAAATTTTTTGCCATGTCATTCAAGACAATAACCTCATAAAATAATTTTGTTTATTTAATAAATTAATTTAAATAAAATAAAATATTAAATTTTATTTATTGCTAAAATATAAATTTCTCTAGAAAATATTTTTGAAGCGTATGGTTTCCTTATTTTTACTGTTTTAAATAAAGTATGAATATATTTTAAATAATCATTCAATTCTTTGCTTTGAAATGCCTTTATTAACATTTTACCTTCTCTTTTTAAGATTTTTTTTGCTATTTTAGTTGCTAATTTAATTAGATCCATCGATTTAGGTATATCTATTGATGGTATACCACTAATATTTGGTGACATATCTGACATTAATAAATCAACTTTTTTTTTATTTATTAGTTTTATCAATTTTTTTTTGATTGATTTTTTTTTTATATCTCCTTTTATAAAATTTATTCCGTTTATTGGTTTCATAGGTAATATATCATTAGATATTATTAGGCTTTTTTTGATATTTGTTTTTTTAACTGCATATTTAGACCATCCACCCGGAGCTGATCCTAAATCTATAATCGTCATATTTTTTTTAAATAATTTATCTTTTTTATTTATTTGAGACAGTTTATACCATGATCTAGCACGTAATTTTTTCCTAAATGCTTCTCTTGTATAGAAATCATTTGTGTGTCTATAAACCCATTTATTTAAATTATTTTTTTTTTTTCATATATAAACCATATTTTATTTATTAAATCAAGTATTTTTTTAATTAAGATATATTGTTTTATTTTTTTATATATATTTAATTTGTAATATTTTATATTTTATTTTTCCACATGGTGTTTGTATAATTGTATTATCACCTATCATTTTACTAATTAAACCTCTAGCCATAGGAGAATTTACTGAAATAAGATTTTCTTTTAAATTAGCTTCATCGTCACCGACTATTCTATAAGTAAATTTTTTTTTTAAGTTAATATTTAATATTGTTACTGTTGTTCCAAATATTATTTTACCATTATTAGGAATTTTTTTTATATCTATAATTTGTGCATTTGCTAATTTTGTTTCAATTTCTTGAATTTTTCCTTCACAGAATCCTTGTTCTTCTCTAGCTGAATAATATTCAGCATTTTCTTTTAAATCTCCATGTTCACGTGCTTCTGCAATTAAAGAAATAATTTGTGGTCTTTTAATTTTTTTAAGTTTGTCAAGTTCTTTACGTAATTTTTTTGCTCCTCTTAATGTCATTGGAGTTTTCTTCATTTTTTAAATACCTCTTAAATTTAATTGTTATTAATTTTATAATATATTATATGAATTAAATTATATTATAAATATGATGATATTTGTATATGATTTCTTCAATCTAAATATGATATTTTAAGAAATTTGGTAATGTGGTTAATAAAATATAATGATAAAATTATTTATTTTTAATTTTATCATATTAATTAAGTTTTATAATTTGTTTTGAATTATATTAAGGATAATAAAATAATGTTTAATTTTTCTTATTTACCAATTGTAGTAGCTTTAGATTTTTTTAATAAAAAAGATATATTAAATTTTATAGATCAGATTAATCCTACACTATGTCGTTTAAAAATTGGTATAAATACATTTATGTTATTTGGTTATAGATTGATAGATTTATTACATAAACGTGGATTTAAAATATTTTTAGATTTAAAATTTCATGATATTCCAAATACTGTTTTATCATCTATAGAAATTGCAGCTAAAATGGGTGTTTGGATGGTTGATATTCATGCTGTGAGTGGTAAGAGTGTATTGCTTGAAGCTCGTAATGTTTTAGATAAATTTTATGGTGATGTCCCATTATTAATATCTGTGACATTATTAACCAGTTTAAATGACCATGATTTAATTGATTTAGGGATTTCATTTTCTACATATAATTATACAGAACTACTTGCTAAATTATCTTATGATTGTGGTATGGATGGTGTTGTATGTTCTGGTTATGAAGCTAATAATTTAAAAATTAAATTTGGTAAAAAATTTAAGTTAATCGTACCAGGAATAAGATGTTATAATGATAGTTATAATGATCAAAAAAGAATAATTAATCCTATTGAAGCAAAAGAAATTGGAATAGATTATATAGTTATCGGTAGACCAATTATTAATTCATTAAATCCATTAAAAAAAATAAAAGATATTCTATTTTCTATCAACAATTAATATGATTATTTTATTTATATCTGAATTAATTTTAATTTTTTATTTTTTATTATTTTTTATTGATTATTTTCTTCTTTTATTTAATTGAAAAATAATATTTATTTGATTTTATTATAAGTTTTAATTGTTTAAATAAATTTTTTTAAGTATTTATTGTTATTCATTTTTTATATATAATGATTGTAATTTTAAGTTTTTTTGTTATTTTTATTTAAATTTTTAAATAAAAAATATTTTTTTACATTTAATTTTATATTTTCTTAATAAAATTATAAGTCATCAAAATTATTACTTAAATATTCTGTAATTCCTTCAAGCGTAGGTTTTATAGTTTGTTTGTTTTTTTTCCATTGGGCAGGACATACATTACCATCTTTTTCATGTATTTGTAATGCATCTATTATTCTTAATATTTCATCTATATTTCTTCCTAATGGCAAATCGTTTACTGTTTGATGTCTAATTATATTATTTTTGTCTATTAGAAAGGATGCACGTAATGCTACTCCATTTTTTTTATCTTCTATACAATATGATTTTTGAATTTCTCTTTTTATATCAGAAACCATTACGTATTTAATTTCTCCTATTCCTCCATCAGATATTTTTGTTTTTTTCCATTGTTGATGGACAAAAATTGAATCTATTGAAATTCCTATTAATTTTACATTTCTTTTTTTAAAATTTTTATATCTTTTATTAAATGCTATTAATTCTGATGGACATACAAATGTAAAATCCATTGGCCAAAAAAATATTATGGCATATTTATTTTTTTTATATTCTTTCATATTAAAATTTTGTATTAACTTTCCATTACCTAATATTGCTGGTGCTATAAAATTAGGTGCTTCATATGTAACCATTACCATAATATTATCCTGAACAGTAGTTATAATTAGTATTTTTATATACCACATATTTAATATTTTTACAAGTTTATTTTTGTTATTTTATATGATAAAATTTATTTTATTCAAATAATTTAATAAGATAACACAAGGTAATTAAATGAGAGTATTTTTTTCAAATATTTCTGCTTCTATGGATTATACAAATCAAAGTAATTCATATCCTATATTTTTTATGTTATTTATTTTTATTTTAGTTTTTTATTTTTTAATTTTACGTCCTCAGCAAAAACGTTCTAAAGAACATAAACATATAGTTGAATCAATTTCAAAGGGTGAAGAGATATTAACAACTAGTGGTTTAATTGGCAAAGTGGTTAAAATTAATAGTGAAGATTATATTACATTGTCATTAAATTCTTCTACTGAAGTTATTATAAAACGTGATTTTATTTCTAATATTTTACCAAAGGGTACTATAGATGGTTTAAAATAAAATTATTTTAATTAAATTTTTAATATTTTATTTTATTAAAATATTAATATTTAATGAGGTTTTTTATGTATAAGTATTTTTTTGTGTTATTAATGCTTTTGTTTAATGGTTGTAGTGTTGATTTTTTATCTGCTGGAGGGAAAATTGCAACTGAAGAACACAAATTAATATTTATATCATTCATTTTAATGCTTTTTGTAGTATTACCAGTAATATTTATGACAATATTTTTTATTTTTAGGTATAAAGCTAGTAAAAATAGTGTTTATCTTCCTGATTGGAATAAATCTAATATTATAGAAATGATAATTTGGATTATCCCAATTTTTATTATATTTTTTTTAGGATTAATTACATGGAAAACAACTCATAAATTAGATCCTAGTAAAATTATTGGAAGTAAAAATAATTATCTTGAAATTCATGTTATAGCACTAGATTGGAAATGGTTATTTATTTATCCTAAATACTCTATAGGAATCATCAATAAAGTTATAATACCATTAAATACCACAATAATGTTCAGAATTACTTCTAATTCAGTTATGAATTCTTTTTTTATACCTAATTTAGGAAGTCAAGTTTATGCTATGCCTGGTATGAGTACTAAATTGTATTTAATTGCAAATAAATCTGGAATATATCATGGTATATCTTCTAATTATAGCGGCATTGGTTTTTCTAATATGAAGTTTATTGCATATGTTGAACCAACATATAAAAGTTTTTTAAAATGTGTAAATTTTATTAAAAAATCTAAATTTAAAATAAATACAATATTTGATTTTGAAAAATTAGCTATACCTACTACAAATAATTTTATAGAATATTATTCTTGTATTAATAATAATTTATTTTTTCAAATAATTAATAAATTTAAAAATTATTAAAATTATTTTATCAAAGTTACTTAAAAAAAAAATATATTTTTTTTATGGGGTTAAGAGATGTTTGGTAAATTAACTTTAGATTCAATTCCTTTTCATGAACCTATAATTTTGTCCACAATTATTTTTGTTTTTTTTATAATTATGTTTTTGATTTTTGTAATTACTTATTTTCAAAAATGGAAATATTTATGGTTTGAATGGTTAACTAGTGTTGATCATAAAAGATTAGGAATAATGTATATTATTTTAGCTTTAGTTATGTTGTTTAGGGGTTTTATTGATGCTTTAATGATGAGAGGACAACAAGTACTATCTTCAAATTATCATCAGGGTTTTTTATCTTCCGAACATTATGATCAAATTTTTACTGCTCATGGTGTAATAATGATATTTTTTGTTGCTATGCCTTTTGTTATTGGTTTTATGAATTATATAATACCTTTACAAATTGGTTGTCGTGATATTGCTTTTCCTTTTTTAAATAATTTGAGTTTTTGGTTGACATTTGTAGGTGTTGTTTTAATAAATTTATCTTTATGGATAGGTGAATTTGCTCATACCGGGTGGTTAGCATACCCGCCTTTATCAGAATTACAATATAGCCCCGGAGTTGGTGTAGATTATTGGATATGGAGTTTGCAAATATCAGGTATAGGTACTTTATTAACTGGAATAAATTTTTGTGTTACTATTCTAAAAATGCGTACTAAGGGTATGACTTTATTTAGGATGCCTATTTTTACATGGACTACACTTTGTTCAAATATACTTATTATATTATCATTTCCTGTTTTGACAGCAACTTTATTGTTATTAACTTTGGATAGATATTTAAATTTTCATTTTTTTACTAATGATTTAGGTGGTAATGCAATGATGTATGTAAATTTAATTTGGATTTGGGGTCATCCAGAAGTTTATATATTAATTTTGCCTGCCTTTGGTATCTTTTCAGAAATAGTATCTACTTTTTCTAGGAAAAAAATTTTTGGATATACTTCTTTAGTTTGGGCTACTATTTCTATTACATTTCTTTCATTTATTGTATGGATGCATCATTTTTTTACTATGGGTGCTGGGGCTGATGTAAATTCTTTTTTTGGTATTGCTACTATGATTATTGCTATACCTACTGGTGTGAAAATTTTTAATTGGTTATTTACTATTTATAGGGGTAAAGTATATTTACATTCTTCAATGATGTGGACTATAGGTTTTTTAATTGTTTTTTCTATAGGTGGTATGGCTGGAGTTTTATTAGCTGTTCCTGGAGCAGATTTTATTTTACATAATAGTTTATTTTTAGTCGCTCATTTTCATACAGTTATTATAGGTGGAGTAGTATTTAGTTTATTTGCTGGAATATCATATTGGTTTCCCAAGTTTTTTGGTTTTATTTTAAATGAATTTATTGGTAAAATTGCATTTTGGTTTTGGTTTATTGGTTTTTTCGTATCTTTTATTCCTTTATATTTTTTAGGATTAATGGGTATGACTAGAAGATTAAGTCAAAATATTGATCATAATTATCATAATTTATTGGTGTTATCTGCAATTGGAACTATTTTAATTACAATTGGTATAATTTTTCAAATTATTCAATTTATTGTTTCCATTATTTATCGTAATGAGAATATTGATTTAACAGGTGACCCTTGGGATGGTAGAACTTTAGAATGGTCCATATCTTCACCTCCTCCTGTTTATAATTTTCTTATTTTACCCAGTGTTCATAGTAAAGATGCTTTTTGGGAAATGAAAAGAATGAATAATATAAATAAAAATCATAAATTTGATAAAAATATACATTTGCCTAAAAATAATTTTTTTGGTATTTTAATATCATTTTTTACTTTATTAGTAGGATTTTCTGCTATATGGCATATTTGGTGGTTATTTTTTTTATCAGTTTTCTTTGTATTTATAGTTTTTATTTTTAAAACTTTTGAAAGTGATAATTTTTATATTGTTACAGAATATATGATCAAAAATAAAAAAAAGTAGATATATTTTAATTTCATCTTTTATATGGATAAGTTTAATGAATTTGATATATTGTAAGAAAAATAATTTAGAACATGAAGAAAATTTTTCAAATAGAATAATAGGTTTTTGGTTTTATTTATTAAGTGATTTTATTATTTTTGGTGTTTTATTTACAGTATATGTAATTATGCGTTTTAATTTTAATAATTTGGTTGATTTTAATAAAATATTTAATCCTTATATTGTTTTTTTTGAAACTATTCTATTATTATTTAGTTCTTTTAGTTATGGTATTTTTTTAGTTTTTTTAAAGAAATTTTCTTCTAAAATACACTGTGTTTTGTTATTATGTATAACTTTTTTTTTAGGTATTAGTTTTGTTTTTTTAGAATTTTATGAATTTTATAATTTATATTTTTTAGGTTTTTCTCCTTTTATTAATGGTTTTTTTTCAGCATTTTTTACTCTATTAGGTGTTCATGGATTACATGTTATTTGTGGTCTAATTTGGATATTAGTTATGTTATTTCATTTTTATCATAATGGTTTTAGTAAAATTAATATTAATCGTTTTATTTGTTTGGGATTATTTTGGCATTTATTGGATATAGTATGGATATTTTTATATAATTTTATATATTTAATAGGAGTGATTTAATGAAATATTTATTTAAAAAATTTATTTTTTTAAATAATGAAATTAAATTATATATAATAGGTTTATTTTTATCTTTATTTTTAGTTATGTTATCTTTTTTAATCATATTTTTTAGATTTTTTGATCGTAATATAACTTTAGATTTAATTTATTTTTTTATGATATTTCAATTCATAATACATTTATTATGTTTTTTACATTTTTATGATTTTTTGAAATGGTATTTAAATATTATTTCTATGATTTTTGTTTTTTTTATTATTTTAATTATTATTTTTGGCTCTAAATGGATATTATTCCATTTGCAGTATAAATAATTTTTTTATATTTCAATTAAATAATGTTTATTAAATATTTTAATCTTATAAAACCTAAAATTGTTATTGGAAATTTAATTTCTTGTTTAGGAAGTTTTTTATTAGCTTCCAAGGGAAATATAAATTTTGTTCTTTTATTTAATACTTTAATAGGTATGTTTGCAGTGTTGTCTTCTTCTTGTATGCTGAATAATTTAATTGATCATGATATAGATCATAAAATGCAAAGAACTCAAAATAGGATTTGTATTTTAAATTCTATTACTTTTTATTTAATATTTTTTATTGCCTTATTTTTTAGTTTATTTGGTTTTATATTTTTGTATACATTTTGTAACATATTTATTTCTATTTTATCTTTAATAGGTTTTTTAATTTATGTAATTTTATATAGTTTATTTATGAAAAGATATTATATACATAGTATATTAATAGGAAGTTTATCTGGTTCTATCCCCCCAATTATAGGATATTGTTCTGTTACTAATAATTTTGATTATTGTGCTTTTATTTTATTTATTATTTATATTTTTTGGCAAATCCCTCACTCTTATTCTAGTATGATATATAATATCTGTGATTATAGAAAGATAGATATTAAAATATTGCCAATTGTTAAAGGTATTTTATTAACTAAAAAATATATTATTTTTTATATAATTATTTTTTCTTTATCTTCTTTATTTTTATATTTATTTAATTATGTTGGTTATAAATATTTAATTATTATATCTTGTGTTGATTTTTTTTGGTTTTTTATATCATGTATAGGTTTTATTTATTTAGATAATGATATAATCTGGTCCAGATGTGTATATTTATATTCTTTACTAATTATAATTTTATTTAATTTTATGATATCTATTGATTATATTATTTAGTAAGTATATTTTTGTATATGTTTTTAGATTTTATTTTTTAAAACTTTTATTTTTAATTTTATTATGAATAATATTGAATATCGTGCGTTATTTGGTTTAATATCTATTTTATTTTTAAGAGTTTTTGGCTTGTTTATGTTGTTGCCAGTTCTTACAATTCATGGTATTGAAATACATTATGCTACTAATAAATTGGTAGGAATTGCTGTAGGTATTTATGGTTTGATACAGAGTATTTTTCAAATACCTTTTAGTTTCTTATCTGATAAATATGGATATAAAAAATTTATTATTATAGGTCTAATCATTTTTGTTATTGGTAATTTAATTGCATGTTATAAAAATTCTATTTGGAATATAATTATTGGTAGAGCAATACAAGGATTAGGTGCTATAACTTCACCATCAATGGCTCTTTTATCTGATTTATTAGATGAAAAAAATCGTATGAAATCTTTAGGATTTATGGGTATTGTTTTTGGTGCAGGTTTTTCTATTTCTATGTTTTTAGGGCCTTTTATTGTTAATTTATTTGGTATTCAAAGTTTATTTATAATAGCATCATTTTTAGGATTTTTAAGTATTTTAATTGCTATTTTTATTGTACCTTGTCCTAATAAACATATTTTAAATAGAGATGTATCTATTGTTAAAACTGGTATATATAAAATTTTTTTTAATCTAAATTTATTTAGATTAAATTTTAGTATTTTTTGTCTACATATAATTCTTATGTTTAATTTTATTACATTTCCTATTTTATTAAATAATTTTGGATTCTTAAAATCTAATTATTGGAAATTATATTTTTTTATGGTAATTATTTCTTTTATTTGCTCAGTACCTGTTATTATATATTTAGAATCTAAACGTCATACTAAAATATTTTTCAAAATTACTATAGTAATGTTATTTGTAGCTGAAATTTTACTTTATTTTTCAATTAATAATTTTATATTATCTTTATTAAGCATGCAATTATTTTTTATATTTTTTAATATTAAAGAATTTTTGTTACCTTTTTTATTGTCTTATTTTGCACCTATTGGATATAGAGGTACTGCTATAGGTATTTTTTCTACTTATCAATTTTTTGGTTCTTTTTTAGGTAGTTTTTTTAGTGGAATTATATTAAATAATTTTAATCTAAAAATAGTTTTTTTTATTTCTTGTATATTAATATTTTTTTGGTTTTTATTAATATTACATATGAAAGAACCAATATTTTTTACTAATATACGTTTTGTATTAAGTAAAAATGTTTTAAATAGTAAATCTTTTATTAATTTTTTAATTAATCAACCTGGTATTATAGAAGTATTATTTTTTAAAAAAGAAAATACAATTCATTTTAAAATAGATGATAAAATAATTAATAAAATATCTTTGAAGAAAATAATTATTAATTATTTAAAATAATTTTTTTCTTAAGGAGAAATGTTAATATTGTGTAATGAATTATATTCTATTTATTGCATAATTTGAGTTTATTTAGAGTACATTTAGTTTCTTAATTAAGTGTTATTGTATTTATTGTCATTTTACGTATAATGTACTTTTTAATAAAATTATTTTAAATAAATGTCGTCAAAATTATTCTTATAAAATATTAATAAAAATATTTAATAATATATATATAATAAGAAAATATATTTTAATTATTTATTTATGAAAAAAAAGGTTAATTTGATATATTTACTGTTAATTATTATATATATTGGTGCATTATTAATCATTATTTTATTTTTTTTTCATAAAAAAAATAATAAAAATAGTTGTTTCTATAATGAGTATAATTTATTACATCAGGTATAGTATACAAATTTATTAATCATATTAGTTATATTTATAATGATTTATCAATTTAATTAATAATAATAATATGTCTATTTTAAAAAAATATTGTATTTATGAATAAATATTTATCAAATATATCTTTTAGTAAAAATTTTATTAGGAATAAAAATTATAATATTTTTTTGAATAAGATTTATGTAAAAAAATATTTTTAAAAATTAATGATTTTTTATTAATTATTATGATATTTTGTAAGATTTTTTATTAATTAAGCTAAAAAAGATAAAGAATTAGTTGTTATTACATTTGCTATGAATAAAGGTCTAGGTTTAAATAAATTTGTTAAAAATTATCTCAATTAATATTTTGATATTGCTATAATATAATGGTAAAATATTACTTTTATTATGGTATTATCTATAATTATTATAAAATAATAGTAGTAATATATTTTATTTTTTTTACAGCGTGTTTGTACAGAATGATTTATGATATAGTTTTATAAAATATTTCTATAATAATATTAGTTATTTATTATACTATTAAAGAATAAATTTTAACTGGTTAGTTTATATATGTATATTAATTTTTTATTAAAAATAACAATATACTAGTTATTATACTAGATATTATATCATCTAACATTATTCCAAATCCTCCTGGTAAATGACGATGTATTTTTATTATTGGCCATGGTTTAATAATATCTATTATACGAAATAAAATAATTATTATAAAAATTTTTGATTTATCATTAATAATTGTTAATGATAACCACATACCTGTAAATTCATCCCATACTATACTTTTATGATCTTTTTTCCTATTTTTTTTTCTCCTATTTTACATATATATATTCCAACTATAATATTTACAATTGTAATTAAATAAATAATTTTAATTTTAAAAAAAAATTTTATCATGGTCCATAATGGTATTGTTAATATAGAGATTAATGTTCCAGGCATAATTGGTATTAACCCTATACCTCCTCCTATTGCTAGGATATATGCTAAATTATTTATTTTTTTCATCGTTCTAGATTTGTTATTTTAAAATATATTTTTTTTATGTATATTTTTCTATTTTTATCTATATAAAGTATATTTAATTTTTTAATTTCATTTTAACAACTATTTTATCTAATACTCCATTTATAAATTTATAGCTATTTTTTGATCCAAATATTTTAGCTAACTCAATGCCTTCATCTATTATTATTTTATAAGGAATCTCATTACAATTTTTTAATTCATATAATGAAATTCTTAATACTGTTTTTTCTATTAAAGATAATGTATTTAAATTTCTTAAAATATATAATTTTATAATTTCATCTAATTCTTTTACTATATTTGTTACTCCATTAAATATTTTTTTAAAATAAATTATATCTATTTTATTATTTGTTATTTTTAAAAAATGATGTTCAATATCATTAATATTATTATTTGATATTTGCCAACTATATAAAGCTTGTACTGCTCTTTTTCTTGCTAATTTACGATATAAAATATTCACTTTATTTTCATTGTTAAGAGTTTATTTTTTTTATTATATTTATCATTTCTAGTGCGACTAATGCTGCTTCATATCCTTTATTACCAAATTTCATACCTGATCTGTTTATTGCTTGTTCTATATTATTTGTAGTTATTACGCTAATAATAATTGGTATGCTATGAGTTATACTGATATTTGCTATTTCTTTATTAACTATATTAGTAATATTTTTAAAGTGTAATGTTTCTCCTTTAATTATTGTTCCTAATGCTATTATTGCATGAAAATTTTTATTGTTTGCAATTATTTTACAAGTTATAGGTAATTCGCAAGCACCTGGAACCCATACTACTGTTATATTTTTATC